>NZ_CDROCK010000055.1:0-52072 GCF_977020205.1 Pseudomonas sp. AIG
GGGAACGATCTGACCCGAACTAATCCGGCAACTCCAGATTATCCATCACCCGATTCACCGCCAACTCCCCCAGCATGATCAATTGCGCGATCCCCAACAGCGTTCTGCGCTGCGATGCGGGTATGAGATGGGCGAAGTCATGGGCGATGGTTCTGGCGGAGGCGAGGGTTTCGCTGGCATCGGCCAGCAGCTCCTCGTTTTTGAAGTCCGCGGTGACGGCGTACATCCGGCGGGTTTTGCGTGGTGGTGGGGTGGAGCCGGGTGGACAGAGATAGTGATCGAGGGCGCGGTCGGCGGCGTCGTGGAGTTTTTTTGAATCGAGGGATTCGTAGGGGGAGGTGTGGATCATAGACAACTTCGTTCATTGGAATGTAGGTGCGACGCGCAAAATTTAATTGCTACTGATGGTCTGATTTTGTGTTTGTGCCGCAATGCCGTCCGTCGGAAGCCTGCGCCTACCTGTAATTTATGACAGTAGCCAACCCTGCCTGTCGCAGGTGTAAATAAAGCTTCATCCATACCACCCACGACAGGAGTCTCACCCCATGACCGATCTAATACTCAGCATCAGCACCGGGCCCTATAACATCGCCCCGTCTGGCCGGCTCAAAAACATTGTCTTGGCACTCACCAGCGGTGTTGACCCCGTCCCCGGAGGCAAGGTTAAGCTGATTCTCCCGGCCAATTTTACGTACGCCGATGGCGGCAGCGGCCAGCGCGACTTCATCACCGACGAGAACGGTATGATCAAGGTCAAGGGCGTCAAGGCCGCTCCCGTCCTCGGCGATTACAGTCTGACCGCTACCAGTGGTAATTTGACCGCCAGGGCAACCGTAACCGTTACAGAGCTGGGGCCGATCGATAACATCCCGGTCGACGGCTATCCGGAAGAAATCGCTGTCAGCCCGGACGGTACCCGCGCTTATGTCTGCCTGTCAGGTGGCACGGTCTCGGTGATTGATACGACGACGAATCGAGTTCTGACGGACATATTGGTCAGCTCCAATTCGGAAGGGATTGTCGTCAGCCCGGACAGTAACCGCGCTTACGTCGGCTTGCGTAACCACAACACGGTCGCAGTGATTGATACGGCGACAAATCAGGTCTTGACAAGTATCCCGGTCGGGAACTTTCCGCGCGGGCTTGCCATCAGGCCGGACGGTAAGCGCGCTTATGTCTGCAACTTTAACAGCGACACGGTCTCGGTGATTGATACCGCGACGGATCAAGTCCTGATGAGCATCCCGGTCGATCCAGGCCCATACCGTATTGCCGTCAGCCCGAACGGTAAACGAGTTTATGTCTGCAGCAGCAGTACGGACACGTTCTTGGTGATTAATACGGCGACGGATCAAGTCTTGACGAGGTTCCAAATCGGGAGCAAGTCGTCCCATGTCGTCGTCAGCCCGGACGGTCTTTACGCTTATGTCGGCACCCACGACAGCACGGTCTTGGTGATTGATACGGCGATGGCCGAGGTCCTGACGAGCATCCCACTTGACAGCAACGCAAGGGGAATCGCTGTCAGCCCGGATGGTACCCGCATGTATGTCAGCTTATCTGCAAGGGAATATTCGGTGATTGACACGAGATCGAACCAAGTCCTCAAGACCATCGTACTCGGGCGGACCCCGGCCGGAGTGGCCTTCAGCCCGGACGGTACCCGCGTTTTTATATGCGCGAGAACTGATAATGTCGTATCGGTGATTGATGCGGCGAAGGTTTGAGTCCTGGCGATATACCGGTCGGAGCGGTCCGACCGGATTTGCAATCAGCCTAGACGGTACCGGCACGCACGTTACCGTGGGGGGATTGGAGTTGGGGAGAAAGATCTGTGCCCATTAACCCCAACCTTTTTTAACATTGTAAATATCTGGTGACCGGGGGGGACTCTCAAAGGGTATCAACAGCCAAACTGAGATTTGTCTAAAACCTTAAGCATCGCCTTCAGTCCGCTGAGGCAAAGGAAAGTAGCCGAAACGAAAAACCGCTTTCCCGACAAGGGGCTGCGGTTTTTTACGCCTCAAGACATGTAGTGGCCGCGAGGGCGCTTTCGTGAGCAAGTTCCCACAGGAATCTTCATTGATTACAAGTTTTGTATTCGCCCTGGAACAAATGTGGGCTTGCTCGCAAAGGGGCCGGCACTGTCACCGAATCACTTAGCCGAACCGCATCACCCCGGCAACTACCCGATTCACCGCCAGCTCCCCCAGCATGATCAACTGCGCGATCCCCAACAGCGTCCTGCGCTGCGACGCGGGGATGAGATGGGCAAAGTCATGGACGATGGTTCTGGCTGAGGCGAGTGTTTCGCTGGCATCGGCCAGCAGTTCTTCGTTTTTGAAGTCCGCGGTGACGGCGTACATCCGGCGGGTTTTACGGGGCGGTGGGGTGGAGCCAGGTGGGCAGAGGTAGGGATCGAGGGCGCGGTCGGCGGCGTCGTGGAGCTTTTTTGAATCGAGGGATTCGTAGGGGGAGGTGGGGTCGGTTTCAGAATCCGACCCAGGGTGCACAAGCCGGCGGATTCTGGCTTGGCTGTAGGCAATGGCGCAAAGATTTTTAGCCTATGAGGCGTGTCTGAAGGTGTCCTTTAAACAGCTTCGTTTAAATCGAAAAATTTGTGCCGGACATAAGGGCCTCTTCGCGAGCAGGCTCGCTCCCACAAGAGACTGCATTCCAAATGTGAGAGTGAAATGCACACCAAATGTAGGAGTGAGCCTGCTCGCGATAGCGGAGTGTCAGTTGACGAATTTTTTGGATGACACACCGCTATCGCGAGCAGGCTCACTCCTACAGTGGTCGCGTACACCTCCCTCTCTGTTTCAATCAATCGCAAAAGTTGGAAAGCTTCTTGCAGTACCCGCCGTGAGCCCGCTCTGGGCGTCAAAAGTTTGCTTTAAAGGAACGGGGAAAACCGGTGGATCGCTCTCAGTTATTCAACACAGCTCGCACGAATGTTGCCGACCTCAGTCGAGGCAATCTGGGCGTGCCGTTGTTGCTGCTGGTGATGCTGGCGATGATGATGTTGCCGGTGCCGCCGTTCCTGCTCGACGTGTTTTTTACCTTCAACATTGCCCTGTCGATTGTCGTCCTGCTGGTCTGCGTGTACGCGCTGCGGCCGCTGGATTTCGCCGTGTTCCCGACGATTCTGCTGGTCGCGACGTTATTGCGGCTGGCGTTGAACGTAGCCTCGACGCGGGTGGTAATGCTCCACGGTCAGGACGGCCACGCCGCGGCCGGTAAGGTGATTCAGGCCTTCGGTGAGGTGGTGATCGGCGGTAACTACGTGGTCGGTATCGTGGTCTTCGCGATCCTGATGATCATCAACTTCGTCGTGGTAACCAAGGGTGCCGGGCGGATTTCCGAGGTGAGCGCGCGTTTCACCCTCGATGCGATGCCCGGCAAACAAATGGCGATCGACGCCGACCTCAACGCCGGCCTGATCGACCAGAACCAGGCCAAGGCGCGCCGTCAGGAAGTCGCCCAAGAGGCTGAGTTCTACGGTTCGATGGACGGTGCCAGCAAATTCGTCCGCGGTGACGCCATCGCCGGTTTGCTGATTCTGTTCATCAACCTCATCGGCGGCATGGCCGTTGGTATCTTCCAGCACGGCATGAGCTTTGGCGACGCCGGCCGGGTTTACGCGTTGTTGACCATCGGTGACGGTTTAGTGGCGCAATTGCCATCACTGTTGTTATCGACAGCGGCAGCGATCATGGTGACCCGTGCTTCCGGTTCGGAAGACATGGGCAAGCAGATTAATCGCCAGATGTTCGCCTCGCCGAAAGCGCTGGCGGTGGCGGCCGGTCTGATGGCGGTCATGGGCCTGGTGCCGGGCATGCCGCACTTCTCGTTCCTGAGCATGGCAGCACTGGCCGCTGGCGGCGCCTACCTGTTCTGGAAGAAGCAGAACGTCGCCAAAGTCGTGGCGCTGGAAGAGGTCAAGCGTCAGCAGGAACTGCTGCCGTCGCCGGCCCGCGCCATGGAAACCAAAGAGTTGGGCTGGGACGACGTGACGCCAATCGACATGATCGGTCTGGAAGTCGGCTATCGTTTGATTCCGCTGGTGGACCGCAATCAGGGCGGGCAATTGCTGGCGCGGATCAAGGGCGTGCGCAAGAAGCTCTCGCAGGATCTCGGCTTCCTGATGCCGACCGTGCACATCCGCGACAACCTCGACCTGGCGCCGAGCGCCTATCGCCTGACCCTGATGGGCGTGATTCTCGCCGAAGCCGAGATCTACCCGGATCGCGAACTGGCGATCAACCCGGGCCAGGTCTACGGCACGCTCAACGGTATCAACGCCAAAGATCCGGCTTTCGGCCTGGAGGCGGTGTGGATCGAAATCAGCCAACGTGCGCAGGCACAATCGCTCGGTTACACCGTGGTTGACGCCAGCACCGTGGTCGCGACGCACTTGAACCAGATTCTGTACAAGCACTCCAGCGAGCTCATCGGCCACGAAGAAGTGCAGCAACTCATGCAATTGCTGGCCAAAAGCTCGCCGAAACTGGCGGAAGAGCTGGTGCCGGGCGTGGTGTCGTTGTCGCAGTTGCTCAAAGTGCTGCAAGCGTTGCTCGCCGAACACGTGCCGGTGCGCGATATCCGCAGCATCGCCGAGGCCATCGCCAACAACGCCGCGAAGAGTCAAGATACCGCCGCGTTGGTGGCTGCTGTGCGAGTCGGCGTATCGCGTGCCATCGTCCAAAGCATTGTAGGCACTGAGTCCGAGCTGCCTGTGATCACCTTGGAACCAAGGTTGGAACAAATATTGCTCAATAGTCTGCAGAAGGCAGGACAAGGCTCGGAAGAGGGCGTTCTGCTGGAGCCAAGCATGGCCGAGAAGCTGCAGCGTTCGCTCATCGAAGCGGCGCAGCGTCAGGAAATGCAAGGTCAGCCGGTGATCCTTTTGGTCGCTGGCCCGATCCGCGCGATGCTCTCGCGCTTTGGCCGCCTCGCAGTCCCTGGATTGCATGTGCTGGCCTACCAGGAAATACCGGACAACAAGCAAGTGACCATCGTTGCGACAGTAGGGCCCAACGGCTGAGGTAGTGGTTTATGCAAGTTAAGCGTTTCTTTGCCGCCGATATGCGTCAGGCCATGAAGCTGGTTCGTGATGAGCTGGGCGCTGATGCCGCCATCATTGGCAACCGCCGCATTGCCGGCGGTGTCGAGCTGACGGCGGCACTGGATTACAAACTGTCGGCGCTGGCGCCACGGGTTCCGAACATGGAACTCGAGGACGAGCTGCGCAAGACCCAGTCGCGCATCGTCACCGCCCAGGCCGAGCTGAGCCTGCGTGGCGAAGCCGACGGCAATAGCAATCGCCAGATTTTCGCCGGGCTGCCATTGACGGCGGGTCTGCCGCTGACCGCTGCCGAGCCGCTGAGCGAGCCGACTTACGCCGCCCCGGCGCGTCCGGCCCCGGCGCCTGCGCAGTCCTCCGGCGGTGTCGATCCGCGTGCCCTGGATTCGATGCGCTTTGAATTGAACAGCCTGCGCGAGCTGATGGAAGTCCAGCTCGGCACCCTGGCCTGGAATCAGCTGCAAGGCAGCCGTCCGGCGCAAGCCAATCTGTATCGCCGTCTGCAACGTATTGGCCTTTCCGGGCCGTTGTCGCGCGATCTGCTGGCGATGATCACTGATATCGAAGAGCCGCGTCAGGCCTGGCGCATGCTGCTCGCGCACCTGGCGCGGATGATTGCCGTACCGGAAGTCGAGCCGCTGGAAGAGGGCGGTGTGATTGCCATGGTCGGCCCTGCCGGCATGGGCAAGACCACCACGCTGGCCAAGCTCGCCGCGCGTTATGTGCTGAAATACGGCGCGCAGAATGTCGCGCTGGTGAGCATGGACAGTTTCCGCATCGGCGCTCAGGAACAACTGAAGACGCTGGGCCGCATTCTCAATGTGCCAGTGACTCACGTCGATCCGGGGCAATCGTTGGTGCAGGCGCTGGATCCACTGCTGCGCAAACGCGTGGTATTGATCGATACTGCCGGCCTGCAAGCCAGCGATCCAGCGCTGCGCATGCAGCTGGAAAGTCTGGCCGGGCGTGGCATTCGTTCAAAAAATTATCTGGTCTTGGCAACCACCAGCCAGAAACAGGTTCTAACCGCCGCTTATCACAGTTACAAGCGTTGCGGGCTAGCCGGGTGCATCCTGACTAAACTGGATGAAACGGCCAGCCTTGGCGAAGTGTTGAGCCTGGCGATCAGTCATGAATTGCCGGTCGCGTACCTGACCGATGGCCCACGGATTCCGGATGATTTGCATCTGCCGCGCCGTCATCAACTGGTCAGCCGCGCCGTCAGCGTGCAAATGCAGGAAGAACCCAGCGAAGAAGCCATGGCTGACATGTTCGCTGATATCTATCACAGCCCGACCAAGCAGGTAGGCTGAGGTATTCATGAACAGTTTTTGTACCTACATCGATGGTCTGCCATGCATTGTTCCGGTTGTGAACGCGCAGCCAGTAATGTGGCCTCCGTCTATGCAAGACAAGGTAAAGAAATAACATGGGCAGCATGCATCCCGTACAGGTGATCGCGGTGACCGGCGGCAAAGGTGGCGTCGGCAAGACTAACGTGTCAGTGAACTTGTCGCTGGCGCTGGCAGAGCTTGGCCGTCGGGTCATGCTGCTGGACGCCGATCTGGGACTGGCGAACGTCGACGTTTTGTTGGGTCTGACCCCTAAACGCACACTGGCCGACGTGATCGAAGGCCGTTGCGAATTGCGCGACGTGCTGTTGCAAGGCCCCGGTGGCATCCGCATCGTCCCGGCCGCGTCCGGCACGCAGAGCATGGTGCACCTGAGCCCGGCGCAACACGCCGGTCTGATTCAGGCGTTCAGCGACATCGGCGACAATCTCGACGTACTGGTGATCGACACCGCTGCGGGTATTGGTGACTCGGTAGTCAGTTTTGTTCGCGCCGCGCAAGAAGTGTTGCTGGTGGTCTGCGACGAGCCGACCTCGATCACTGACGCTTACGCACTGATCAAATTGCTTAACCGTGATTACGGCATGAACCGCTTCCGCGTCCTCGCCAACATGGCGCAGAGCCCGCAGGAAGGGCGCAACCTGTTCGCCAAGTTGACCAAGGTCACGGATCGCTTCCTTGACGTCGCTCTACAATACGTCGGCGCCGTGCCTTACGACGAAAGCGTGCGTAAAGCGGTGCAGAAGCAGCGTGCGGTGTACGAAGCCTTCCCGCGTTCCAAGTGCGCGCTGGCGTTCAAGGCGATCGCGCAGAAGGTCGACACCTGGCCGCTGCCCGCCAACCCGCGTGGCCACCTTGAATTTTTCGTCGAGCGCCTCGTGCAGCAAACGGCAGGGCCCGTGCTATGACCGCAAGCGGTATGAACTACTACAAGAAGTCGGCACGTGACGCGCAGTACGAACTGATCGAGCGTTACGCGCCACTGGTCAAACGCATTGCCTATCACTTGCTGGCGCGATTGCCGGCGAGTGTGCAGGTCGAAGACCTGATCCAGGCCGGGATGATCGGCCTGCTCGAAGTCTCGACCAAATATGACGCCAGCAAAGGCGCCAGTTTCGAAACGTACGCGGGCATTCGAATCCGCGGCGCGATGCTCGACGAAGTGCGCAAAGGGGACTGGGCGCCACGCTCGGTTCACCGCAATACCCGTATGGTCAGTGACGCAATTCGCTCAATTGAAGCTAAAACCGGCCGTGATGCTAAAGATCACGAGGTTGCGGCCGAACTCCAATTGAGTCTCGACGATTACTACGGGATTTTGAATGACACCTTGGGCAGCCGCCTGTTCAGTTTCGACGACCTGCTGCAGGACGGCGAACACGAAGGGCTGCACGAGGATGGCGCGAGTGCTCATCTTGAGCCGTCACGCGATCTGGAAGATGAACGTTTCCAGGCCGCGTTGGCGGACGCGATTGCCAATTTGCCGGAGCGTGAGCGACTGGTGTTGGCGCTGTACTACGACGAAGAGCTGAACCTCAAGGAGATCGGTGAAGTCCTTGGCGTCAGTGAATCGCGGGTCAGCCAGTTACACAGCCAGTGCGCGGCCCGTTTGCGGGGGCGTTTGGGGGAGTGGCGAGCGCGCTGAAGGCAGTGTGGGGACACTGCGAACGAGGCTGGTGCGGTGATGAGCGGCACCGGTCTTGCTCTGTTGTGCTCCAGACAGTCTTCGAGTGCTGCGCCGATTGATTGAAGTGGCGCGTCCAGGTGCTGGGCGCGTTTAAGACTGCTTGGAGGTCGAATTGAACAAAGACATGAAAATCCTCATCGTTGATGACTTCTCAACGATGCGGCGGATCATCAAGAACCTGCTGCGCGATCTTGGGTTCACCAACACCGTCGAGGCCGACGATGGCATTACTGCCATTCCGGTACTCAACAGCGGCAGCATCGACTTTCTGGTAACGGACTGGAACATGCCGGGCATGACCGGTATCGACCTGCTGCGCCACGTGCGTGCCGATGAAAAACTCAAGCACCTGCCAGTGCTGATGGTGACTGCAGAAGCCAAGCGCGAGCAGATCATCGAAGCCGCTCAGGCCGGTGTGAACGGCTACGTCGTCAAACCTTTCACGGCTCAGGCGTTGAAAGACAAAATCGAGAAGATTTTCGAACGCATCGGCTGATGAACGCGCGGGGGAGCTATGGAGCATAACGAATCTTCACAGGGCGATTTCGAGTCGACCCTGAAAAAACACGCGGTCGAACTGGTCGAAAGCCTTGAAAAAGGCAGGTTCGGCGACGCTGTGCAACTGATCCATGAGCTCAATCAGACCCGTGACCGTGGCCTGTACCAGGAAGTGGGCAAGCTCACACGTGAATTGCACAGTGCGATCGTCAACTTCCAGATCGACCCGAACATGCCGCAGGCCGAGGAAGTGTCGCAAATCACCGACGCCACCGAACGCCTGGGCTATGTGGTCAAGCTGACGGAAGCCGCGGCCAACCGCACCATGGATCTGGTGGAAAGCGCCACGCCGGTGGTCAACAGTCTGGCTGATGAAGCGCAGACCTTGAGTGCCGATTGGGGTCGCTTCATGCGTCGCGAGGTCGGGGCTGAAGAGTTCCGCGAACTGGCGCGCCGGGTCGACGGTTTTCTGTCGCGCAGCAGCACGGACAACCGTGCGGTGTCGAGCAATCTCAACGACATCCTGCTGGCCCAGGATTACCAGGACCTGACCGGTCAGGTGATCAAACGTGTGACCCAACTGGTTACCGAAGTCGAAAGCAATTTGCTCAAACTCGTGCTCATGGCCAGTCAGGTCGACCGCTTTGCGGGCATCGAACATGACCGCGCCGCGATGCTTGCAGAAAAAGATCCACAAAAACATCTCTCGCAGGGTGAAGGTCCGCAGATTCATGCCGATAAACGAGAAGACGTTGTGTCCGGTCAGGACGATGTGGACGATTTGTTATCCAGCCTCGGGTTCTAGAGTTTTGGAATTTTAGGTTTTTTGGGTTTTTAGACCTGTAGGAGCACCCCATTAATGAGCTTCGGCGCCGATGAAGAGATCCTTCAGGATTTCCTGGTTGAGGCCGGCGAGATTCTTGAGCAACTGTCCGAACAACTGGTCGAGCTGGAAAGCCGTCCGGATGACGCAGATCTGCTCAACGCAATTTTTCGCGGTTTCCACACTGTAAAAGGGGGCGCCGGCTTCCTTCAGCTCAATGAGCTGGTGGAGTGCTGTCACATCGCCGAAAACGTGTTCGACATCCTGCGCAAGGGTGAGCGTCGCGTTGATGCAGAACTGATGGACGTTGTCCTCGAAGCACTGGACGCGGTGAACAGTATGTTCACTGAGGTTCGTGAGCGTGCGCCGATCACTGCTGCCACCCCGGAACTGCTGGCCGCCCTGGCGCGCCTGGCCGAACCGCAAGCGGCGGATGCAGCCCCGGCGTCGCCGGTGGCCGAGATGATCGAAGAACTGGTCGTCGAAGGCGACTCGTCGGGCGACATCACCGATAACGAATTTGAGCAACTGCTGGACTCGCTGAACGCCGTCAAGGCCGAAGCCGAAGCCCCGGCCGCTGCTGCACCTGCGCAAACGGCCGCTGAAGCCGCGAGCGATGAAATCACCGATGCCGAGTTCGAGTCGTTGCTCGATCAGTTGCACGGCAAAGGCCAGTTCGCGGTGGACGCGGTTGCGCCAGTTGCGGCAGCCCCTGCGGCACCGGCCAAGGGCGACAGCTCTGACATCACCGACGACGAATTCGAAGCATTACTCGATCAGTTGCATGGCAAGGGCAACTTTGCCGTCGATGCACTGGAGTCGGCGATTGCTTCGGCCCCTGCGCCAGCCGCACCCGCTGCTGCTGCGGCCGGTAGCGATCTGATCAGCGATCACGAGTTCGAATCGCTGCTCGACGAATTGCACGGTAAAGGCAAGTTCAGCGAAGTCGGCACCGCCGCTGCTGGCAGTGCTTCGACCGTCGCCACGCCGGCTGCCAAGGCACCGGCCGCTGTTGCAGCGCCCAAGCCTGCCGCCAAGCCTGAGCCAAAAGCCGAAGCGCCGAAACCGGCTGCCGCTGCTGCACCGGCTCCGGCCCGTGCCGCCGCTGCGCCGCCACCGGAAAAACCGGCGAGCGAAGCCGAAACCACCGTGCGCGTCGACACGGCTCGTCTCGACGAAATCATGAACATGGTCGGCGAGTTGGTGCTGGTGCGTAACCGTCTGGTGCGTCTGGGCCTGAACAGCGGCGATGAAGCCATGCAAAAGGCCGTGTCGAACCTCGACGTGGTCACGGCTGACTTGCAGACCGCCGTAATGAAGACGCGGATGCAGCCGATCAAGAAGGTCTTCGGGCGCTTCCCGCGTCTGGTTCGAGATCTGGCGCGTCAGCTCAAGAAAGAGATCAACCTGGAACTGGTGGGTGAAGAAACCGACCTCGACAAAAACCTTGTCGAGGCCCTGGCCGACCCGCTGGTCCACTTGGTGCGCAACGCCGTCGACCATGGCATCGAGTCGCCGGAAGAACGCGAAGCGTCGGGCAAGGCCCGTGGCGGTCGTGTGGTACTGGCGGCCGAACAGGAAGGCGACCACATCCTGCTGTCGATCTCCGATGACGGCAAAGGCATGGACCCGAACGTCCTGCGCGCCATCGCGGTAAAACGCGGTGTGATGGACAAGGACGCGGCCGATCGCCTCAGCGATACCGAGTGCTACAACCTGATTTTTGCCCCGGGTTTCTCGACCAAGACCGAGATCTCCGACGTCTCCGGCCGCGGTGTCGGCATGGACGTGGTGAAGACCAAGATTTCCCAGCTCAACGGTTCGATCAACATCTACTCGACCAAGGGCCAGGGCTCGAAGATCGTCATCAAGGTGCCGCTGACCCTCGCGATCATGCCAACCCTGATGGTCATGCTCGGCAATCAGGCATTTGCGTTCCCGTTGGTCAACGTCAACGAAATCTTCCACCTCGACCTGTCGACCACCAACGTCGTCGACGGTCAGGAAGTGGTGATCGTGCGGGACAAGGCGCTGCCATTGTTCTACCTCAAGCGCTGGCTGGTCAGCTCCGCCGCTCACGAAGAGCAGCGTGAAGGCCATGTGGTGATTCTTTCGGTGGGCACTCAGCGGATCGGCTTCGTCGTCGATCAACTGGTCGGTCAGGAAGAAGTGGTCATCAAGCCATTGGGCAAAATGCTGCAGGGCACTCCGGGCATGTCCGGCGCCACCATTACCGGTGACGGCCGCATCGCGCTGATTCTCGATGTTCCAAGCATGCTCAAGCGTTACGCCGCACGGCGTATTTGAATCCGGGGCGGCGGGGCGACAACGTCCCGCTGCACCTAATGGAGTGTTTATGGCAGTCAAAGTCCTGGTGGTGGACGATTCGGGTTTTTTCCGCCGCCGCGTCTCGGAAATTCTTTCAGCGGATCCGAGCATTCAGGTGGTCGGCACCGCCACCAACGGTAAAGAGGCGATCGATCAGGCCCTGGCACTCAAGCCGGACGTGATCACCATGGACTACGAGATGCCGATGATGGACGGCATCACGGCAGTGCGGCACATCATGCAGCGCTGCCCGACCCCGGTGTTGATGTTCTCCTCGCTGACGCACGAAGGCGCCCGGGTCACCCTGGATGCGCTGGACGCTGGCGCGGTGGATTTCCTGCCGAAGAATTTCGAAGACATCTCGCGTAACCCGGAGAAGGTCAAGCAACTGCTGTGCGAAAAGGTCCATAGCATTTCGCGCAGTAACCGTCGTTTCAGTGCTTACAGCGCGCCGGCTCCAGTGGCTGCGCCAGCACCGACGCCTTCTCCGGCGCCGTCGAGTTTCGGCAGCCACAGCAGCAGTCACAGCAGCAGCGTTCCGGCACGTCCGGCACCTGCACCGGCACCCACTCGCGCCCCGGCCGCCAGCGCATCGTCGCCAGCGCCGAAACGCAAAGCCTACAAACTGGTTGCCATTGGCACCTCTACGGGTGGTCCGGTTGCGCTGCAACGCGTGCTGACTCAGTTGCCGGCGAATTTCCCGGCGCCGATCGTGCTGATCCAGCACATGCCGGCAGCGTTCACCAAGGCCTTCGCCGAACGCCTCGACAAGCTGTGCCGCATCAGCGTCAAGGAAGCCGAGGATGGCGACATCCTGCGTCCGGGCCTGGCGTTGCTCGCCCCGGGTGGCAAGCAAATGATGATCGATGGCCGTGGCGCGGTGAAGATTCTGCCGGGCGACGAGCGCTTGAACTACAAGCCGTGCGTGGACATCACCTTCGGTTCGGCGGCGAAATCCTACGGCGACAAAGTTCTGGCGGTGGTGTTGACCGGCATGGGCGCCGATGGCCGTGAAGGCGCGCGTCTGCTCAAGCAGGGCGGCAGCGCGGTGTGGGCGCAGGATGAAGCCAGTTGCGTGATCTACGGCATGCCAATGGCCATTGTCAAAGCTGACCTCGCTGACGCGGTGTATAGCCTCGACGACATCGGCAAACACATTGTCGAGGCGTGTCTCTGATGGATGTTTTAAGCCTTATCGGGATCATCATGGCGTTCGTCGCCATCATCGGTGGTAACTACCTTGAGGGTGGTCACCTCGGTGCGCTGGCCAACGGCCCGGCGGCATTGATCGTACTGGGCGGCACCATCGGTGCCGCACTGCTGCAATCGCCGATGAGCGCGTTCAAGCGCGCCATGCAGATCCTTGCCTGGATTCTGTTTCCGCCACGGGTCGATCTGGCCGGTGGCATCGACCGCGTCGTCAACTGGAGCCTCACCGCGCGCAAGGAAGGCCTGCTGGGCCTTGAAGGCGTGGCCGATGCCGAACCTGACAACTACTCGCGCAAAGGCCTGCAATTGCTGGTTGACGGCGCCGAGCCGGAAGCGATCCGCAGCATCCTCGAAGTGGATTTCTACACCCAGGAAGCCCGCGACATCGAGGCGGCGAAAGTCTTCGAAAGCATGGGCGGCTACGCGCCGACCATCGGCATCATCGGTGCGGTGATGGGCTTGATCCACGTGATGGGCAACCTCGCCGATCCGACGCAACTGGGCAGCGGCATTGCCGTGGCGTTCGTCGCGACCATTTACGGCGTGGCCAGTGCCAACCTGGTGTTGCTGCCGGTGGCGGCCAAGCTGAAGTCCATCGCGTTGCGACAGTCGCGTTATCGCGAAATGTTGTTGGAAGGGATCCTGTCGATCGCCGAAGGTGAAAACCCTCGCTCCATTGAGTTGAAGCTGCAAGGCTTCATGGATTAAGGGAATAACCTCATGGCCCGTCGTCGCCACCAGGAAGAGCATGTAAACCACGAACGCTGGCTGGTTTCCTACGCTGACTTCATCACATTGCTGTTCGCGTTCTTCGTGGTGATGTACTCGATTTCGTCGATCAACGAAGGCAAGTACAAGGAAATTTCCGAAGCGCTGGTCGGCGTCTTCAAAGACTCCGACCGCGCGCTCAAACCGATCCAGATCGGCGACGAGCGGCCGAAAACCGTGACCCCGGCCAAGCCGCTGGTCAAGGACGCCGAGCAGATCGACGCCGGTATTGCCGGTGCCAGCGATCCGCTGAAAAGCATCGCCGATGACATCAGTGCTGCGTTCGGTGACTTGATCAGCTCCAATCAGATGACCGTGCGTGGCAACGAGCTCTGGGTCGAGATCGAACTCAACTCCAGCCTGTTGTTCGGCAGCGGCGACGCCATGCCGAGTGACATCGCGTTCAACATCATCGACAAGGTTGCAGCGATTCTGAAACCGTTCGACAACCCGATCCACGTCGAAGGCTTTACCGACGATCAGCCGATCCGCACTGCGCAGTACCCGACCAACTGGGAACTGTCCTCGGCGCGTTCGGCGAGCATCGTGCGCATGTTGGCGATGCAGGGTGTGAACCCCGGTCGCCTGGCTTCGGTGGGTTACGGCGAATTCCAGCCGGTCGCCAATAACGCTACTGCCGAAGGCCGCGCGAAAAACCGTCGCGTGGTGCTGGTGGTGTCGCGCAACCTCGATGTGCGCCGCAGCCTGACGGGCACAGGGACCGCCAACGCGCAACCGGACGCCGCGTTGAAGCGTGCTGGCACACAAACTGCACCGACCCCGGTCAAGACGCCGGGACGCGAGAGTGCCGTCAATTCTCCGTCACCCGCATTAACACGCTGAGCTATGTCTCGGTCGAGCATATCGGCCGGGAGGAACGAACTGAATGAGAGTCTGGGCAGTCGCCAATCAAAAGGGTGGTGTCGGTAAAACCACATCTTCCATCGCTTTAGCCGGGTTGCTGGCCGAGGCGGGCAAGCGCGTGGTCGTGGTCGATCTCGACCCGCACGGCTCGATGACCAGCTATTTCGGCTACGACCCCGACAGCCTGGAACACAGCAACTACGACCTGTTTCTGCACAAGGGCAGCGTGCCGCAAGGCCTGCCGGGGCAGTTGCTGTTGTCGACCAGCGATGAACGCATTTCCCTGCTGCCATCGAGCACCGCGCTGGCAACCCTTGAGCGGCAGTCGCCGGGGCAGAGTGGCTTGGGTCTGGTGATCGCCAAGAGTCTGGCGCAGCTGTGGCAGGATTTCGATTACGCGGTGATCGACAGCCCGCCGTTGCTCGGTGTGCTGATGGTCAACGCCCTCGCGGCGAGCCAGCAACTTGTGATCCCGGTGCAAACCGAACACCTGGCCGTCAAAGGTCTGGAGCGCATGGTCAACACCTTGGCGATGATCAACCGCTCACGCAAACAGGCACTGCCGTTCAGCATCGTGCCGACCCTGTTCGATCGCCGTACGCAGGCCTCGATGCATACCTTGCGCGTGCTGCGCGACAAATTTCCCGACGAGATCTGGCAGGGTTACATCCCGGTCGATACCCGTCTGCGCGATGCCAGCCGTGCCGGTGTCACGCCTTCGCAATTCGACGGCAAGAGCCGTGGCGTGCTGGCCTATCGCGCGCTGCTCAAGCACCTGTTGGCGCAACAACTTGTTCCGCAGGTGGCTTGAATGATTTTGACTTGTGTAGGAGCTGCCGAAGGCTGCGATCTTTTGATCTTGCTTTGTGGTGCTTCTGAAAAGATCAAAAGATCGCAGCCTGCGGCAGCTCCTACCTGGGGTTGCGTATGAATCGGCCGCTCAAGTTGACGTCGAAGCCGCAATTGGCGTTGCAGTCTTATCTGGATAATTTGCTGCAGGAAATTCCTGAGGAGCTGCCGCCGGTCATTGAGGCGCAGCCTGAAGTTGCCGAAAGCAGCGAGGCGCTGGACGAGTTTCAGGCAGCGGTACTGGAAGAGCAGGCACGTGATGCGCAGAAGGCTGCCAAACCTGTCGCACCGGTTGTTGCGCCTGCCGCCGCACCGGTCGCCAAGGCACCGGTTGCATTGATTGAAGAAGCCGAGCCGGTTCGCGCGTCGATCTCGACACTGGCACCGCTGCTGCAAACCCAGCTGCTGAAAACCGCGCCGGAACCGGCCGTGGTCGAACCGGCTCCAGCACCTGCTCCAGTTGCACCCGCACCCGTCGAGCAGACGCTGGTCCCGCCGCTGGTGGAAGTGCATCTGCCGCCGAACAACACGCCGCCACCGGTGGAAACCGATGGTCGCCCGGCCTGGGCCTCGGAAGCCTTCGAATGCCTGTTGTTCGACGTCGCTGGTTTGACCCTGGCGGTGCCACTGGTCTGCCTGGGTTCGATCTATTCGCTGGCCGGCCACGAGCTGACGCCACTGTTCGGTCAGCCGGAATGGTTCCTCGGGATCCTGCCGAGCCAGGCCGGCAACCTGAAAGTCTTGGACACCGCACGCTGGGTCATGCCGGATCGCTACCGCGATGACTTCCGTCAGGGCTTGCAGTACGTGATTTCGGTACAAGGTTACGAGTGGGGACTGGCGGTGCATCAGGTCAGCCGCTCGTTGCGTCTGGACCCGAATGAAATCAAATGGAGAAGTCACCGGGGTCAGCGGCCATGGCTCGCCGGCACCGTGATTGAGCACATGTGTGCATTGCTTGACGTTTCCGCACTGGCCGAGTTGATCGCCAGCGGTGGGGCAAAGCACCTGAGCGGCCACAAGCCGCTACATAAACCGACATAGCAGCCGACATAACAATCAGGCGACGGCATTGTTGAATGCCGCCACACAGAACACACACCGCTCAGCGCGGTTTTTTTCGAGGGGTCAGGGTATGAGTAGTCAGGCGACGAATGCAAAAGGTTCTGAAGATCCGATCCTGCAATGGGTGACCTTCAAACTGGACAACGAAACCTACGGCATCAACGTGATGCGCGTTCAGGAAGTGCTGCGCTACACCGAGATCGCTCCGGTGCCGGGCGCGCCAAGCTACGTGCTGGGCATCATCAACCTGCGCGGTAACGTGGTCACCGTGATCGACACCCGTCAGCGCTTCGGCCTGAACAGCGGCGAGATCAGCGACAACACCCGTATCGTCATCATCGAAGCCGACAAGCAAGTCGTCGGCATCATGGTCGACAGCGTGGCCGAAGTGGTTTACCTGCGTCAGTCGGAAATCGAGACGGCGCCGAACGTCGGCAACGAAGAGTCGGCCAAGTTCATCCAGGGCGTGTGCAACAAGAACAACGAGTTGCTGATCCTGGTCGAGTTGGACAAGATGATGAGCGAAGAAGAATGGTCGGACCTGGAGAATATCTGATTGATTCTCGAGGTCGCGGTCATTGTCCTGTTCCTCTTCTGGGCAGGCACGCTGGCAATGTTTGTGTCGTACATCAAGGCGCAGCGGGTCATCGCTGCGCAACAGGCTCAGGGCGATGCGCTGCGTGATCAGCGCATCAAGGACCTGGCCAAGCGTGTCGACGATTACCAGAACGGCAACGTGCGCATGGGCGAAGCCCTGCACGAACTGCGTGCGGTCGTCAGTCCATTGCCGGACAAAATCGTTCAGCTGGAACAGCGCGATCCATCGAGCCTGTCATTCGCCCAGGCGGCGAAACTGGTGGGCATGGGCGCGAGCGTCGATGAACTGACTCAGTCCTGCGGGTTGACCCAGGCTGAGGCGGAGTTGATGCGCAAACTTCACAAGAACTGATTGTCGTACCGGGATCATTCCCACGCTCTGCGTGGGAATGCATCTTGGGACGCTCCGCGTTCCGCCTGTGAAATGTGACGCAGAGCGTCACGGGCGGCATTCCCACGCAGAGCGTGGGAACGATCAGTAATCATCCCCGCGATCGGTGATGTCCTTCTCGACCATCGGCGCATCCGGGTCCTGCCCCTCAGGGAATTTTCCCTTCAGATTCCACGCAAACGCGATGATTTCGGCGATGGTGCGATACAGCTCCTCGGGAATGCTGTCGCCCAGTTCCATCCGCGCCAGCAAGCGCACCAATTCGGCATTCTCGTAGATCGGCACTTCGCAATCGCGAGCGATGCGCAGGATTTCTTCGGCCAGTTCGTCATCACCCTTGGCGGTGAGGGTCGGGGCGTGGTTGCCGTCGTATTTGAGGGCGATGGCCTGGCGTGGGGCAGTGGAATCGTTCATGCGGTTTCGTCGACCCAGCGGTGTTCGAGACGGGTTTGGTTGCCCTGCGGCGGGGTGCCGAGATGGCAGTCGATGTCGCCAACGTTGAGTCCGCGATCGAGCAGGCGCTGACGCAGGGCGAACAGGTTGTTGCCGATCAGATCGGCGGTGTACGGCCGTTCGGCCCACAGTTGGCTGGACAGGCTGCCGGCGATCAGTTGCGCCTGAATCTGCATCGGCCCGAGCGGCTCCATGTCGAATGCCAGATCGACGCGCCACAGTTGCTGTTTGGGCTCGCGTTCCTCGCGACGTTCGTTCGGTTGTGGCTCTCGCTCCGGCGCTTCTTCACGCTGGAACTTGACCTGCAACGGTACGATGTCTTGCAGGTTGCGCATGGGGATTTCCAGTTGCCAGGTGCTGAGCAGGCGCCCGTCGTCGGTTACGCCGGTCTGTTCAAGACTCGACAGTTGGTGGCTTTGCAGGCGCGATACCGCAGCGGCGGCGAGGCGCAACAACTGTTCCAGATCGCCTTCGCCGTCCAGGCTTTGCAGCAAACGCTCGGGCAGCGGGAAGCTGCTCGGCACCGGTTTGGCGCTGACCTGGCCGAGCATGCCTAGGGCGTTGCGGACGAAACTCGGCAGCGCTTGCGCCAGGGTGTTGGCGGCGATGATCGCGTTGAAACTGGTGCTGCTCGGCAGGCCCGGGGTCAGTTGTGCGATCAGCTTGAGCAGATCGGCTTTCATGTCAGCGGCCAGCGTCGGGGTTTGTCCGGTCAGCAGTTTGGCTTCGAGGAACACGCCGCTGTTGGCCAGCGCCAGTGCCACGCCTTTGGCGGTACTCAGTTGCTGCACGTCCGGGAGGCTGGCGAGCAATTTGTCGACCACCGCGCGCAAATCCTGCGAGGTCTGATCGGTATCGCTCGGCAGATTCTGCAACGCGTTCAGCAACCCCGTCAGGGATGCCTGACGACTTTGCTGGCCGAGCAGTTGCTGACTCACGGCCAGTTGTTCCTGGCGGCTGCTCATCGGCAGGAATTTCAGGGTTTGCGAGTCTTCCACCAGCGCCGAAAGCAAGGTGCCGATGCGCAGCGGCTGCGGACTGTCGATGGTCAGTGTGCTGCCGCTCTGCACAGTGTTGAGCAGGCTGACCAACGAGCGGAACACCGCTGCCTGCCCCGGCGTCTGCGGCAGCGCCTGCGAGGTCAGCACCTTGCCTTGCAGCAGTGTGCCAACCGGCAATTGCGCGGTGTCGATGCGGGTGAGGGCGGCGACGCTGCTGGCAATCGCCTGCTGCACGGTAATCGCCAGGTTGCCCGCCGAGGGCTGAGTAATCGCCAGGCTGGTGCCTTGGGGCAGCGGCAGATTGCTGGTCGCTTGCACGGTGGTCTGGCGGCCGCTGTCGAGCGTCACCTTAAGCAGCAATTGAAAGGTTTGATCCGCCTGCTTGAGCGACAACACCTCAGCCTTGGCGCTTTGCCCGGCGCCGATCAGGCCTTCGACCGGGGTCAGCAGCTTGAGCAGCTCACCGACCTGCGGGCGAACGGTCGCCGGGGAGGTGGGCGGGAGCGGGAGGATGTTCATTTCGCCTGTCATACGCGGACACAACCTGAGGAAAATGCACTCTTGAGAGTAAGGCACGGCATGTATAATGCCGCCCGTCTTGCGCTTCGAATAAAAAACATAGCAATTGTTTGACCCAGCTCTCTAGATCGAGCCGTCAATGCATCTATGCTGCATCTCTTTAACGGCCGCGCCAGAGCCGACTTGAACCGTATAAGGCCCGTGATCCCTTGACCAGTCCTGTCCTGCAAACCGTTGCCCTCGCGTGTGAACGTGATCTGCGGCTGCTCTTCGAAAATCTCGAATTGAGACTGGCCAGTGGCGATATGGTGCAGATCAGCGGCCCCAACGGCAGCGGCAAGACCAGCCTGTTGCGTCTGTTGTCCGGGCTGATGCAGCCGACCGCCGGGCAAGTCCTGCTCAATGGCCAGCCGCTGACCGAACAACGCAGCGAACTCGCACGCAACTTGCTGTGGATCGGCCACGCCGCCGGGATCAAGGATTTGCTGACCCCGGAAGAAAACCTCTCCTGGCTCTGCGCCCTGCATCATCCCGCTGAACGCGACGCCATTTGGCAAGCCTTGGCAGCAGTAGGATTGCGCGGTTTTGAAGATGTTCCCTGCCACAGCCTGTCCGCCGGTCAGCAACGTCGCGTGGCGCTGGCGAGGTTGTATCTGGACAGCCCACCGCTGTGGATTCTCGATGAGCCGTTCACTGCCCTCGATAAACAAGGCGTGGCGCAGCTCGAAGAGCATCTGGCCGGACACTGCGAACGCGGTGGTCTGGTGGTCTTGACCACGCACCACACGCTGAGCCGGATGCCGGCCGGTTATCGCGACATCGATCTGGGGAACTGGGCAGTATGAGTGTGTTTGGCCTGCTGGTTGCCCGTGAATCCCGACTGCTGTTTCGCCGCCCGGCGGAACTGGCCAATCCGCTGATTTTCTTTGCCATCGTCATTGCTTTGTTCCCGCTGGCCGTCGGCCCGGAAACTCAAGTGTTGCAAAACCTGTCCCCGGGGTTAGTCTGGGTGGCGGCGCTTTTGTCGGTCCTGCTCTCGCTGGACGGGCTTTTCCGCAGTGATTTCGAAGATGGCTCGCTGGAACAGTGGGTCCTTTCGTCGCACCCGCTACCACTTCTGGTATTGGCCAAGGTGCTGGCACACTGGCTTTTCTCCGGCCTGGCACTGGTTTTGCTCTCACCGTTGCTGGCGTTGATGCTCGGTTTGCCTGTCGCCTGCCTGCCGGTTTTGTTGCTTTCGTTGCTGTTGGGCACACCGGTACTGAGCTTGCTCGGCGCGGTGGGCGCGGCACTGACAGTCGGTTTGAAACGTGGCGGCCTGTTGCTGGCGCTGCTGATTCTGCCGTTGTACATCCCGGTGTTGATCCTCGGCAGTGGCGCCTTGCAGGCAGCCCTCCAAGGCATGCCGGCGACCGGGTATCTGCTGTGGCTTGGTAGCCTGACCGCCCTGGCGATCACCCTGACACCTTTTGCAATAGCTGCTGGCCTGAAGATCAGCGTCGGCGAATAATGAGGTCTGGTTAAAATTTAACCAGCAAAGACCCTGAGACTGCTCACACCGATGAGCGGCACCCGTGATGGAAACAGTATGAACTGGACCTGGTTTCACAAGCTCGGCTCGCCCAAGTGGTTCTACGGCATCAGCAGCAAGTTTCTGCCGTGGTTGAGCATCGCAGCGTTGCTGTTGATTGGCGTCGGCGTCGTTTGGGGCCTGGCCTTTGCGCCGCCGGATTATCAGCAAGGCAACAGCTTTCGCATCATCTATATCCACGTACCTGCCGCGATGCTCGCTCAGTCGATCTACGTGATGCTGGCGGTGTGCGGTGTTGTGGGGCTGGTGTGGAAGATGAAACTGGCCGACGTCGCCCTGCAATGCGCCGCACCGATTGGCGCGTGGATGACCGCCGTGGCGCTGGTCACCGGGGCGATCTGGGGCAAACCGACGTGGGGCTCGTGGTGGGTCTGGGACGCGCGCCTGACCTCGATGCTGATTCTGCTGTTCCTGTATTTCGGTGTGATCGCGCTGGGCAATGCCATCAGCAACCGCGACAGCGCCGCCAAGGCCTGCGCGGTGCTGGCCATCGTCGGTGTGATCAACATCCCGATCATCAAATACTCGGTCGAGTGGTGGAACACCCTGCACCAGGGCGCGACCTTCACCCTCACGGAAAAACCGGCGATGCCGGCGGAAATGTGGCTGCCACTGCTGCTGACGGTGCTGGGTTTCTACTGCTTCTTCGGCGCCGTGCTGTTGCTGCGCATGCGTCTTGAAGTGCTCAAGCGCGAAGCCCGCGCCAGTTGGGTGAAAGAAGAAGTGCAGCACAGTCTGGAGGCCGCTCGATGAGTTTTGCTTCATTCGGCGACTTCCTCGCCATGGGCCATCATGGCCTGTATGTCTGGTCGGCCTACGGCATCTGTCTGGCGGTGCTGATCCTCAACGTGGTGGCGCCGATTGCGGCCCGCAAGCGCTATCTGCAACAAGAGGCGCGTCGGTTGCGCCGGGAGAACGGCAAGTGAATCCGCTGCGCAAGAAACGTCTGATCATCATTCTGGCCATTCTGGTCGGGGTCGGCGCTGCCGTCGGCCTGGCCCTCAGCGCCCTGCAGCAGAACATCAATCTGTTCTACACGCCGACCCAGATCGCCAACGGCGAAGCGCCACAAGACACGCGCATCCGCGCCGGCGGCATGGTCGAGAAGGGCTCGCTGCAACGTTCGCCGGATTCCCTCGACGTCAAATTCGTTGTCACCGATTTCAATAAATCCGTGACCATCGCCTATCGCGGCATCCTCCCGGATCTGTTCCGCGAAGGGCAGGGCATCGTCGCCCTCGGCAAGCTCAACGCTGACGGCGTGGTCGTCGCCGATGAAGTGCTGGCCAAGCACGACGAGAAGTACATGCCGCCGGAAGTGACCAAAGCCTTGAAAGACAGCGGGCAGTCCGCACCCACACCTGCGAAGGAGGGTTGATCGATGACCTCGGCGATTTTTATTCCTGAGTTGGGCCACCTGGCGATGATTCTGGCGCTGTGTTTTGCCCTGGTGCAGGCCGTGGTGCCATTGATCGGTGCCTGGCGCGGCGACCGTTTCTGGATGAGTCTGGCCCAGCCCGCCGCGTGGGGGCAGTTTGCTTTTCTACTGTTTGCGTTCGGCATTTTGACCTACGCGTTCATGACCGACGACTTCTCCGTCGCCTATGTCGCGAACAACTCCAACACCGCGTTGCCGTGGTATTACAAATTCAGCGCGGTGTGGGGCGCCCACGAAGGATCGTTGCTGTTGTGGGCGTTGATCCTCGGCGGCTGGACCTTTGCCGTGTCGGTGTTCTCCCGGCAGTTGCCGCAAGTCATGCTGGCGCGGGTGCTGGCGGTGATGGGCATGATCAGCACCGGTTTCCTGCTGTTCCTGATCCTGACGTCCAACCCGTTCAAACGCATCCTGCCGCAGATGCCGAGCAATGGCGCTGACTTGAATCCACTGTTGCAAGACATCGGCCTGATCGTTCACCCGCCGATGTTGTACATGGGTTATGTCGGCTTTTCGGTGGCGTTTGCCTTCGCCATTGCGGCGTTGATGGGCGGTCGTCTCGATGCCGCGTGGGCACGCTGGTCGCGTCCTTGGACCATCGTCGCCTGGGCCTTCCTCGGCATCGGTATCACCCTCGGTTCGTGGTGGGCGTATTACGAACTCGGCTGGGGTGGCTGGTGGTTCTGGGACCCGGTGGAAAACGCTTCCTTCATGCCTTGGCTGGTCGGCACCGCGCTGATTCACTCGCTGGCGGTCACGGAAAAACGTGGCGTGTTCAAGAGCTGGACGGTGTTGCTGGCGATTGCCGCGTTTTCGCTGAGCCTGCTTGGGACTTTCCTCGTGCGCTCCGGCGTGCTGACCTCGGTGCACGCGTTTGCCTCGGATCCTGAGCGCGGCGTGTTCATCCTGATTTTCCTGTTGTTTGTCGTCGGCGGCTCGCTGACGTTGTTCGCCCTGCGCGCACCCGTGGTCAAGAGTCAGGTCGGCTTCAACCTGTGGTCGCGGGAAACCCTGCTGCTGGGCAACAACCTGGTGCTGGTCGTTGCTGCGTCGATGATTCTGCTCGGCACGCTGTACCCACTGATTCTTGATGCCCTCAGTGGCGCGAAGATGTCGGTCGGCCCGCCGTACTTCAACGCGCTGTTCATTCCGTTGATGGCGTTGCTGATGATGGTGATGGCGGTCGGTGTGATCGTCCGTTGGAAAGACACCCCGGTGAAATGGCTGGCCGGCATGCTCACGCCTGTGCTGCTCGGCAGCGTCGCGCTGGCGGTGGTGGCCGGTGTCGCTTACGGTGATTTCAATTGGGCGGTGATCGCAACCTTCCTGCTCGCCGCGTGGGTGTTGCTCGCCGGTGTTCGTGACATCGTCGACAAGACTCGCCACAAAGGCCTGATCAAAGGCCTGCCGACGCTGACCCGCAGCTATTGGGGCATGCAGATCGCCCACCTCGGCATTGCTGTTTGCGCGCTGGGCGTGGTGTTGTCGAGCCAGAACAGTGCCGAACGTGATTTGCGTCTGGCGCCGGGCGAGTCGATGGACCTGGCCGGTTATCACTTTATCTTCGAGGGCGCCAAGCACTTCGAAGGACCGAACTTCACCTCCGACAAGGGCACCATTCGGGTGATCCGCGACGGCAAGGAAATCAGTGTGCTGCACCCGGAAAAGCGCCTGTATACCGTGCAGAGTTCGATGATGACCGAAGCCGGCATCGATGCCGGTTTCACCCGTGACCTTTACGTCGCCCTCGGCGAACCGCTGGAAAATGGCGCGTGGGCCGTGCGCGTGCACGTCAAACCGTTCGTGCGCTGGATCTGGTTCGGCGGCTTGCTCACAGGTGTGGGTGGCTTGCTGGCGGCGCTGGATCGACGTTATCGGGTCAAGGTGAAAGCCAAGGTGCGTGAAGCCCTGGGCATGACGGGAGCGGCTGCATGAGACGTTGGTTGATGCTGGTGCCACTGGCGATTTTCCTGCTGGTGGCGGTGTTTCTGTATCGCGGTTTGTACCTCGATCCGGCGGAGCTGCCGTCGGCGATGATCAACAAGCCGTTCCCGGCGTTTTCCCTGCCAAGCGTGCAGGGCGACAAGAACCTGACCAAGGCTGACATCCTCGGCAAACCGGCACTGGTCAACGTCTGGGGCACATGGTGCATCTCCTGCCGGGTCGAGCATCCGGTGCTGAACAAACTGGCCGAGCGCGGCGTGGTGATCTACGGCATCAACTACAAAGACACCAACGCCGATGCGTTGAAGTGGTTGAGCGAATTTCACAATCCGTACGTGCTGGACATCCGTGATGACGAAGGCTCGCTAGGCCTGAATCTCGGTGTGTATGGCGCGCCGGAAACCTTCTTCATCGACGCCAAGGGCATCATCCGCGACAAGTATGTCGGCGTGATCGACGAGCAGGTCTGGCGTGAAAAACTCGCGGCCAAGTATCAGGCGCTGGTCGATGAGGCCAAGCCATGAAGCGCTTTTTAGCTGCTGCCGTGTTGGGCTTGAGTCTGGTCGGTGTCGCCCATGCGGCCATCGATACTTACGAGTTCGCCAAAGAAGGTGATCGCGAGCGTTTCCGTGAACTGACCAAGGAACTGCGCTGCCCCAAGTGTCAGAACCAGGACATCGCCGACTCCAACGCGCCGATTGCCGCGGACTTGCGCAAAGAGATTTTCCGCATGCTCGGCGAGGGCAAGGACAACCAGCAGATCATCGATTTCATGGTCGATCGCTACGGTGATTTCGTCCGCTACAAACCGGCGCTCAACGCCAAGACCGCGCTGCTGTGGTTCGGCCCGGCCGGGCTGCTGCTCGGTGGTGTCGTGGTGATCGCGGTGATCGTTCGCCGTCGTCGTGGCCAGCGTGCCGAGACCCCGCAAGCGCTGTCCGTCGAAGAACGTCAGCGCCTCGACCAACTGTTGGATAAAAACCAAGAATGATTGATTTCTGGCTTGCCGCAGGGCTGTTGCTTCTGGTCGCCCTGAGTTTTCTGCTGATCCCGGTGCTGCGTGAACGTCGCGCCCAGCGTGAAGAGGATCGGACTGCTCTGAACGTGGCGCTGTATCAGGAGCGTGTCGCCGAGTTGCAATCGCAGCAGGCTGAAGGCGTGCTCGATGCTGCACAAATGGACAGCGGTCGTGCTGAGGCTGCACGTGAGTTGCTGGCGGATACTGAGGGTGTCAGCGCGCCACGGGTTTCCCGACTGGGCAAACCGTTGCCGCTGCTGGCGGCGGTGTTAGTGCCGGTGCTGGGCTTGGGCCTCTATATGCACTTCGGTGCTGCCGACAAAGTCGAACTGACGCGCGAATTTGCTCAGGCACCGCAGTCGATGGAAGAGATGACCCAGCGTCTGGAGCGTGCCGTCGCGGCGCAACCGGATTCTGCGGAAGGTTTGTACTTCCTCGGCCGTACTTACATGGCTCAGGAACGCCCGGCGGACGCGGCGAAGATGTTCGAACGCGCTGCCAACCTTGCCGGTCGTCAGCCGGAACTGCTCGGCCAGTGGGCGCAGGCGCAGTACTTTGCTGACGGCAAGAAGTGGTCGGCGAAAATTCAGGCGCTGACTGATGAAGCGCTGAAGGCTGATCCGAAAGAAGTCACCAGCCTCGGTCTGCTCGGCATCGCTGCGTTTGAAGGCGAGCGTTATCAGGAAGCCATCGATTACTGGAACCGCTTGCTCGCGCAACTGCCGCCGGACGACAACTCCCGCGCCGCGCTGCAAGGCGGGATCAAACGCGCCGCCGAGCGTCTCGAGGCCAGCGGCGGCAAAGTCGCTCAGGCACCGCAAGCCGCGAAAGCTGCGCTGTTGAAAGTCAGCGTCGATCTTTCCAGCGAACTCAGAAGCAAAGTGCAACCGGGCGACAGCGTGTTCATCTTTGCCCGCGCGACTTCCGGCCCGCCGGCACCGCTGGCCGCCAAGCGTCTAACCGTGGCCGATCTACCGGTGACCGTCGAACTGGGCGATGCCGACGCAATGATGCCGCAGTTGAAACTGTCGAACTTCCCTGAAGTCCAACTGGTTGCGCGCATCTCCCGCGCCGGCCAGCCAACGGCCGGTGAGTGGGTCGGTCGCAGCGGCCCTCTGGCCAGCAGCACCACTGCGCTACAAAAACTGACCATCGACAGCCCGGACCAATAGCCGGACACAACAGGAAAGCACCGCCATGCACACCATCGCCCGAATCACAGTCCTCACACTGGCCCTGGGCTTGAGTGCATGTGCGGTGCAACGACCGGAACCGACCACCAACCTGCCGCCGATCCCGCCGTCGCAACCGAGCCCGACCCCGTCGACCTCACCAACGCCCGGCAAAAGCATCCCGGCGAAACCGGCCAAACCCGTCCCGCGCACCTCGGCCAGCTTCGCACCGCCACCGGGCGGCAACAGCCACTGGGACCAGAAACTCGGCGTCTACGTCCTCGACGACCAGACCAACACTTTCTACCGCCAGCGCACCTACTACCGCTGGAACAACGGCTGGAGCCGCTCGGTCAGCCCCAACGGCCCGTGGGAAGACACCAACATCCACGGCGTGCCACCGGGGTTGGGCAAGCAGTTCGGGCAGTAAATGGAAACGGCGATCTTTGGATCGCCGTTTTGTTGTCTGTCGTTTGTGCTGAGTGCTTCAGAGAATGGCACGATAACCTTCAAGCGCTTGGACCGACTGGGTCAATCCTTGTCGTTGCAGTAAGCGCAAAAACGACTCGACATCCATCGCTGGCGTTTTCAGTTGTTTTCGCTGCTTTTGGGCGGCAGCGACAACTGCTGCCGAATCAAGATGGAACAGGTTTTCGACGAACTCATCGGGATGCTGTGCTTCGATACCAAAAGGGGCGAGCTGCGTATCGGGAAAGTCTTTCAAGTTGAACGTCACGATGACGCCTGCACCACAGCGAATGGCTGCCGCCAGTACATGACGGTCATCCTGATCGGGCAATGACAATCCGTTGACCAGTTCTTCGTAGTCGCAGACGCAAGCTTCGGGGATCGCGCGGTCCATCAAATCAGACGTGCGATCCAGTTGTTCCATGGTCAGGTCAGTGCGGTTCTTCAATAAATTGCGTTTCCATTCGCTGTGAATCTCCTTTGTCCATCGTGCCCGGAACCGCCCGGAGAGAGCTAACCACATCAGAAAGTCTCTCAGTGGGGCGGGGTACAAAACACATGCATCGTATACAGCCGTGAAAGAGGAATGCCTCACTCGTATCCTGTCCTTAGTGCCTGTGCCTGCTCTGCGAGAAGCGCCATTGCCTGTTCGCTGGCGGTGTCTCGCCGGGTTTTATAATCCATCAGATCGGCAAAGCGCACACGTCGGTGCTTGCCGGTTTTGTGGTAGGAAATCTCGCCACTTTCCAGCAGTTTAATCATGTGCGGGCGTGAGACATTGAGCAGGTCAGCGGCTTCCTGAGTGGTCAGTTCGGCATGAATCGGCACCACCTTGACGGCATTGCCTTCTGCCAGCGCCGCTAGAATATCGACTAGCAGGCGCAAGGCTGAGGTCGGCAGTTCGACGCGGTGCGCTTCATTTTGCTCGTCGAAAATCTGGATGTGCTGGGTTTCAAATTCAGTCGCCAAGTAAGCGGCCAAGGCACGCTGGCCTTCGATGGCGGCTTTGACTTCGCGCTCTAGGGGGAGGTTGATGGGGGGATGAACAGTGATCGACATGATTTTTCCGGCATTTGATAAGGAATGCAGGAACGTTATTCGAAATAAACGAAAATCGCAATAAACGAAACTTTCTCGGTGGCGTTGAAGTATTCCCAATTTGGTTGAGGGCTTTGTGGGAGTGGGCTTGCTTCCACAGGGGAGGTTTAATCGGGAATTCTTGTGGTGCAATCAATCACATGTTGTAAGACAACCGGACGTTGCTCTGCGCATTTCTGTGATTTAGTAAAGATAACTCTAGGGTTGTTTTTTAATAGGCCAAGGCATGGAGGCGGTTGGTGCAAAACAAAGGAGATCCGTAATGAAATATCCAATCTGCATCGAATGGGGCGACGAGAACACTGCTATCGGTATCCAGATCCCCGATATTCCTGGCGCCGTGACTGCAGGGGATAGCTTTGAAGATGCCTACAATGCGGCCGTTGCAATCGCGCACATCATGCTGCAGGAGATGGCAACAGTTGGCGACGCGATTCCTATGCCGACATCTGCCACCGCGCACCGTAGTAATCCAGAGTTTGCCGACATGGGCTGGGGCATGCTGGAGCTGGATATCTCGCCCTATCTCGGCAAGACCGAAAAGGTCAACGTAACGTTGCCCGGCTATGTGATTCAGCGAATCGACCGTTATGTGCGCGAGCACAACGTCAAAAGCCGCTCCTCCTTTCTGGCGGATGCGGCGATGGAAAAACTGGTTCGATATTAGGCCTCATCCCTCCCCCAGGCTAAATGAATAACCTGTGGGAGCGAGCCTGCTCGCGAAGCTTTTGACGCCTTACGCCGTCGCCAATGAACCACGCTGCGAAACACTCAAAAACCGCAACAACGCCAACAGCGGAAACACACTCCCGACAATCACGATCCACAACCAGCCGCCATGCTCATACACCGCACTGGCCACCGACGAACCAAACGCGCCGCCGATAAAGATGCTGGTCATGTACAGCGCGTTCAGACGACCACGGCTTTTTGCGTCCAGCGAGTACACCGCGCGCTGACCGAGGACCATGTTCATCTGCACGCAGAAGTCGAGGACCACGCCGGTTACGGCCAGGCCGATGACGCTGTAGGCCGGATGAATGAACGCCGGCAGGAAGCTCAGGCTGGCAAATATCATCGCCAGCAGCGAAGCGATGCGGGTGTGGCCAGCGTCAGCCAGACGTCCGCTGATCGGCGCGGCGATGGCACCGATGGCGCCGACCAGGGCGAAGATCGCGATCTCGCTTTGCGACAGGCCATGGTTACGCGCCAGTTCCAGCGGCACGGCGGTCCAGAACAGGCTGAACGTGGCGAACATGCAGCCCTGATAAAACGCGCGCTGACGCAGCACCGGTTGTTGGCGCAACAGCGTCCACAACGAGCCGATCAGTTGGCCGTAGGTGGCGCTATGATCCGGTTGGCGCTTGGGCACGGTCAGCGCCAGTACCACGCTGATCGCCGCCATCAATGCGGCGGCAATCATGAACATCGCCCGCCAGCCCAAATGGTCGGCCACCACGCTCGACACCGGCCGTGCCAGCAGAATGCCCAGCAGCAAGCCGCCCATGATCCCGCCGACCACCCGGCCACGGGATTCTTCCGGTGCCAGATGCGCCGCCAATGGAATCAGGATCTGCACCGACACCGAACTGAAGCCCACCAGTAACGAGATCAGCAGGAACACGTTCGGCTGATCGGTAAACGCTGCTGCCAGCAGGCTGGCAATCGCCACCACGGTGGTGATGATCATCAACCGGCGGTTCTCCAGTAGATCGCCCAGAGGCACCAGAAAGAACAGGCCCAGCGCATAGCCAATCTGCGTCAGCGAGACGATGAAACTGGCCATGGTGTCGGAGAGGCCGATGTCCGGCGCGATCAGGCCGATGATCGGCTGTGCGTAGTAGATGTTGGCAACGATGGCGCCGCAGCAGAAGGCGAACAGCAGCACCATGCCTCGGGTCATTGCGTGAGTGGTGGTGGTCATAAGGTTTCTCGATCCAGCGAAAGGGGGATGCGGTGAGGCTAAGGATTAATCCGCATGGGCAGAAGGTGCCAGCGGTTGATATCAGCTATTCCGTTGCGGAATGACTGGCGGCTGTCAGCCTGTTGTCCATCGGCGGACCTTGCGTCCGACCGTTGTGAGTCGATGATACATTCACTTACATCCTGTTCGATAGCGTGCTTATGTTTGCATCGGCTTGTTCAACATTGATGACCGGAGGATTGCAATGTTTCGTCAGCAGCTTCGCCACACCGCAACGATTGTCCTGATCAGCCTGCTCGGCGCGATGAGCGTGCAGGCCGCCGATGCTCCGGGGATGCGCCTCGGCGTGCGCGGCGAGATCACCGGGGTCAGCTCCGACAGCTTGAAAGTCCACGTCAACAGTGGTGAGAACGTGGTGATCCAGTTAACTGGCGACACCAAGGTTCGCGCCGTCACTCTGGCCAATATCGAAGACATCAAACCCGGCAGCTACATTGGTTCGGCGGCCATGCCCCAGGAAGATGGCACGCTCAAGGCGCTGGAAGTGCATGTGTTTCCGCCGGAGCTGGCGGGTAGCGGCGACGGGCATCGACCGTTCGATCTGGCCAAGGGCAGCAGCATGACCAATGGCAGCGTCGGCGATCTGGTGGTGAGCAACGGGCGGGTGCTGACGGTGAACTACAAGGGCGGGCAGCAGAAGATTCTGGTGCCGGAGGATGTGCCGATCGTCAATCTGGTGCCCGGGGATCGGAGTTTGCTGAAGGTCGGGGTGAAGATTGTTACGTTCGTCACGCAGGGTGCGGATGGCACGCTGACGGCACAGGCGATTTCTGCGGGTAAGGATGGGATGACGCCGCCGATGTAAAAGCCCCTCACCCTAACCCTCTCCCGGAGGGAGAGGGGACTGACCGAGGTGTCTGGCGTTATACATCGACCTGAAAGACTTGCAGCGATTATGGATTCACAGCAGCACTTTCAGGTCGGCAAATCTTTTGAGCATCCCACGGTCGGCCCCCTCTCCCTCCGGGAGAGGGCTGGGGTGAGGGTAAGGCGTCCACAAAAAAGGCGACCTCTGAGAGTCGCCTTTTTCATCACGGCTTAAACCTTACTGCCCGCTATAAATCTGATCGAAAACCCCACCATCATTGAAGTGCGTCTTCTGCACCGTACGCCAGTCACCAAACGTCTTCTCCACCGAGAGGAAATCAACTTTCGGGAAACGATCGGTGTACTTCGCCAGCACCGCCGGGTCACGCGGGCGCAAATAGTTCGCCGCCGCAATCTCCTGACCTTCCGGCGACCACAGGTACTTCAGGTATTCATCAGCGGCTGCACGCGAGCCTTTCTTGTCGACCACTTTATCGACCACGGAAACCGGCGGCTCGGCCTCAGCCGAAACGCTCGGGTAGATCACTTCGAACTGATCACGACCAAATTCGCGGGCAATCATTTCCGCTTCGTTTTCGAAGGTCACCAGCACGTCGCCGATCTGGTTGGTCATGAACGTGGTCGTCGCGGCACGGCCACCGGTATCCAGCACCGGCGCTTGCTTGAACAGTTTGCCGACGAAGTCCTTGGCCTTGTTCTCATCGCCACCGTTCTTCAGCACATAACCCCAGGCCGACAGGTAGGTGTAGCGGCCGTTACCCGAGGTTTTCGGGTTTGGCACGATCACTTGCACGCCGTCCTTGAGCAGATCCGGCCAGTCTTTCAGGGCTTTCGGGTTGCCTTTGCGCACGATGAACACAGTGGCCGAAGTGAACGGCGCGCTGTTGTTCGGCAGGCGGGTGACCCAGTTTTCCGGCACCAGTTTGCCGTTGTCGGCGAGGGCGTTGATGTCGGTGGCCATGTTCATGGTGATGACGTCAGCCGGCAGGCCGTCGATCACCGAACGCGCTTGCTTGCTCGAACCGCCGAAAGACATCTGCACGGTGATGTTTTCGTTGTGCTCGGCTTGCCAGTGTTTCTGGAACGCAGTGTTGTAGTCCTTGTAGAAATCACGCATCACGTCGTAGGAAACGTTAAGCAGCGTCGGGGCTGCCTGAGCGATGTTGGCCAAGGCCAGGCCGGCGGCGAGAAGTGAGGCGCCAAAGAGTTTTTTCACTGCGCATTCCTTGTTTTATCTATGTAGAAGCAGGGGGTGATGTTCAATTGCCACTGACTATAACGGGGCGCGCATAGTCGTTTAAAGATTAAAAAGCTCTTTGCTTATTCCAGTTTCTTGAACAGTGCATTGCCGCATCGCGAGCAAAACGCGGCGCCGTGTTCATGGCTGTTTTTCTTGCACACCGGGCAGTCGTGTTGCAGTTGTTCACCGCGCATGGCGTTAGCCAGCTCGGCGGTGAAAATACCCGTCGGTACAGCGATGATCGAGTAACCGGTGATCATCACCAGCGACGAAATCACCTGACCCAGCGGGGTCTTCGGCACGATGTCGCCGAAGCCCACCGTGGTCAACGTGACGATAGCCCAATAGATGCCTTTGGGAATGCTGGTGAAGCCGTGTTCCGGGCCTTCGATCACGTACATCAGGGTGCCGAACACCGTCACCAGGGTGCAGACGCTGACCAGAAACACCACGATCTTCTGCTTGCTGCCACGCAGCGCCGACATCAGGTAATTGGCTTGCTTGAGGTACGGGCTGAGCTTGAGCACACGGAAGATCCGCAACATCCGAATGATCCGAATGATCAGCAGGTACTGCGCATCGCTGTAATACAGGGCGAGGATGCCGGGCACGATCGCCAGCAAATCCACCAGCCCGTAAAAGCTGAAGGCGTAGCGCAACGGCTTGGGCGAGCAGTACAGACGCAGAATGTACTCGCCGAGAAAGATGATCGTGAAGCCCCACTCGATGTAGGCCAGCACGTCGGCGTAGTTCTGGTGAATGCTGTCGATACTGTCGAGCATCACGATCACCAGGCTGGCGAGGATGATCAACAGCAGAATGCCGTCGAAGCGACGCCCGGCGCGGGTGTCGCTCTGGAAAATCATGACGTAAAGCCGTTCGCGCCAACTGTTGCTGCTGTCCATGGATAACGCCTGAATCGAAGATCAGCGCAGCCTAGGTTGATTCTCCCCATGAGCGCAAGGCGCACGCTCGACGACGGTTTTGCCGAGCATCTGAATCCCGGCGCGGATCAGCCAGCCGGCGAGGATGAAGGGCGCGGTCAGGGTCGCAAGGCCAACCGCTGCAAACAGCGGTGTGACCAGCAGCGCGAGTACGATGCCAAGCAGCGGCAACCACGGTTGTTGACGTTGCGAAGAGAAGGCGAGGGCAGCGAGCACGGCGTTATAGCTGCCAAGGCCTGACAGCGCAGCGCTGGTTTCGTGGTGCAGCAGGCTGGAGCCGAGACCGATCGCCGAGGCCAGCATCGCCCAGCAAAACGCGCGGCGATCGGCGATCAGCAATCCCATGGCGATCAGGGCGCCGGCCAGTGGATGACCGAGGAACATCACCTGGCCGAAACCGCGCAGTTCGGCGCCGAGCAGATTCAGCGTGTTCATCTCGATGTGTGACATCGGCGCCGACGGTTCGGTGAACAGTAGAAGAATCCAGCTCATGGCCACGAACGGCAAGGTGTAGGCCGGTATGGCGCGGCTGCTGTAGACGTGTTTGAGCCATTGCTGCGTGGCCATCGCGCTCAGTCCGCCGGCTGCGAGAATCAGCGGCGGCAGCATTGGCGACCATGGGAAATACAGGCTCAGCAGCAGGCCGAGCAAGATGCCGTTGTAGCTGAACAGTCCAGCCTGGCGATCGGCCTTGGCGTAGTTGCGCCGTTGCGCGGTGAGCAAACCGGCGACGGCACCGAGCAGCGCACCGGCGAACAGCACCGGTGCCGTCAGCAGAATCGCCAACAGGCACAGCAGGCCGCACAGCGGATGGCGCTGGAGGAATATTTGACTGAAACCGTTGAGCAAAGCCTCGGCCCAGTCGGGGCAGTGGGTGTTGAAATGATTGGCAGGCATGGCAGTTCATTCGGTACTGATCGTTCCCACGCTCTGCGTGGGAATGCCTCAAAGGACGCTCTGCGTCTGCTCTTGGGACGCAGAGCGTCCCGGGCCGCATTCCTTTGCTGCGCGTGGGAACGATCATAGTGGGCGGTTAAATCAATGTTTCGATCCGCAGCGAGTTGGTCGATCCAGGCTGCCCGAACGGCACACCCGCAGTGATCAGCAGCGTGTCGCCGCGCTCGGCCATACCCTGCGCCTGGGCGATTTCCAGCGCGGTCGAGCAAACCTCATCAACCTGACGCAGGCGATCGTTGACCACCGAATGAATCCCCCACGCCACGCTCAAACGCCGCGCGGTCTGCAGGTTCGGCGTCAGGTTGAGAATCGGCGCTTTCGGCCGTTCCCGCGCCGCACGCAGACTCGATGCACCGGACTCGCTGTAGTTGACCAGCACCGCCACCGGCAGCACGTTGCTGATGCGACGGATCGCGCAACTGATCGCATCGGAAACGGTCGCTTCAGCTTTCGGCCGACTGACGTCGAGCTGAGTCTGATAATCCGGGCCGTTTTCCACCTGACGAATGATCTTGCTCATCATCTGCACGGCTTCCAGCGGGTACTCACCGGAGGCGGTTTCTGCCGACAGCATCACCGCATCGGCGCCTTCGGCCACGGCGTTGGCAACGTCGGTCACTTCGGCGCGGGTCGGGGCAGGGGAGAAACGCATCGACTCGAGCATCTGCGTCGCCACCACCACCGGTTTGCCCAGCTCACGGCAGGTGGTGATGATGTTTTTCTGAATCTGCGGCACGCTTTCGGCAGGTACTTCAACGCCGAGGTCTCCGCGAGCCACCATGATCGCGTCGCTCAGTTCAGCGATTTCACGCAGTTGCTCGACGGCGGAAGGCTTCTCGATTTTCGCCATCAAAAAGGCTTTGTCGCCGATCAGTGCGCGGGCTTCGATGATGTCTTGCGGGCGTTGCACAAACGACAGCGCGACCCAGTCCACACCCAGCTCCAGACCGAAGCTCAGGTCACGGCGATCCTTGGCGGTCAGCGGGCTGAGGTCGAGCACCGCTTGCGGCACGTTGACGCCTTTGCGGTCCGACAGTTCGCCACCGTTGAGCACGGTGGTGTCGATCGCGTCGTCGTACTTGGTCACTACGCGCAGACGCAGTTTGCCGTCGTCGAGCAGCAGATCCATGCCCGCTTCCAGCGCGGCAATGATTTCCGGATGCGGCAGATTCACCCGGCGCTCATCGCCCGGTGTCGCGTCCAGATCCAGACGGAACGCTTGCCCACGATGCAGCTGCACTTTGCCGTCAGCGAACTTGCCGACGCGCAGTTTCGGCCCCTGCAAGTCCATCAGAATGCCCAGCGGGTAGTTGAGCTGGCGCTCGACTTCGCGGATCCACTGATAGCGCTTGGCGTGGTCGGCGTGATCGCCGTGGCTGAAGTTCAGGCGGAAGATATTCACCCCGGCCTCGACCAGTTCGCGGATGTCTTCGATGCCATCAACAGCAGGCCCGAGGGTGGCGAGGATTTTGACCTTTTTATCAGGCGTCATGATTTGCAGCTCTCAAGGATCAGAATGGCGCGGAAGTCGTTGACGTTGGTGCGGGTCGGCTCGGTGACGATCAGCGCGTCGAGCGCCGCGAAATAGCCGTAGCCGTTGTTGTTATCCAGTTCATCGCTGGCGCTTAAGCCAAGGGCGGCGGCGCGGGCGTAGCTGTCCGGGGTCATGATCGCGCCGGCGTTGTCTTCCGAGCCGTCGATGCCGTCGGTGTCACCGGCCAGGGCATAAACCCCGGGCTGGCCTTTGAGGCTGTCGGTGAGGCTGAGGAGGAATTCGGCGTTGCGTCCGCCACGGCCATTGCCGCGCACGGTGACGGTGGTTTCGCCGCCGGAGAGAATCACGCACGGCGTTGCGAGTGGCTGGCCGTGATTGATGATCTGACGAGCGATGCCGGCGTGGACTTTCGCCACTTCACGGGATTCGCCTTCGAGATCGCCGAGGATCAGCGTACTGAAACCGGCCTGACGGCATTTCACCGCAGCGGCATCCAGCGATTGCTGAGGGCGGGCGATCAACTGGAAGTGACTGCGTGCCAGGCTCGGGTCGCCGGGTTTGACGGTTTCCGATTCCGGGCTTTGCAACCAGTTGCGTACTGACGCCGGGATCTCGATGCCGTAGCGCTTGATGATCGCCAGCGCTTCAGCGGAGGTGCTTGGGTCAGCCACGGTCGGGCCGGATGCGATGACCGTGGCGAGGTCGCCCGGTACATCGGAAATCGCGTAGGTGTAAACAGTGGCAGGCCAGCAGGCCTTGCCCAGACGTCCGCCCTTGATCGCCGAGAGGTGCTTGCGCACGCAGTTCATCTCGCCGATGGTCGCGCCGGATTTGAGCAGGGCTTTGTTGATCGACTGCTTGTCGGCGAGGGTGATGCCTGCGGCCGGCAACGCCAGCAGGGCAGAGCCGCCACCGGAGAGCAGGAAGATCACGCGGTCGTCTTCAGTCAGATTGCTGACCAGTTCGAGCACGCGTTTGGCCACGGCCAGACCGGCAGCGTCCGGCACCGGGTGCGCGGCTTCGACGACTTCGATTTTTTCGCACGGGGCGCCGTGACCGTAACGGGTCACCACCAGGCCAGACACGTCACCCTCCCAGCAGCGCTCGACCACTTGTGCCATGGCGGCGGCGGCTTTGCCGGCACCGATGACGATCATCCGGCCGCTACGATCGGCAGGCAGATGGGCTTCGAGGACTTGGTTCGGATGGGCCGCGTCGATGGCTGTGGCAAACAGCTCGCGCAGCAGTTGTTGCGGATCGACCGACATGGCGGGCTCCCGGAATTCTTGTTATTCGAAAGGGCGGTAGAGATCCCTGTGGGAGCGAGCTTGCTCGCGAAAGCGGTGGATCAGTCAATATCCATGTCGACTGACACGCCCTCTTCGCGAGCAAGCTCGCTCCCACAGGTTTTAAGCGGTGGGGCAGTGGCTTATTTGTTGTCGCGAATCGAGAAGTTGGCCATGTGTTCCAGACCCTTGATCAGCGCCGAGTGGTCCCAGTTGCTGCCACCGATGGCCGCGCAGGTGCTGAACACTTGCTGGGCGTTGGCGGTGTTTGGCAGGTTGATGTTCAGCTCTTTGGCGCCTTGTAGGGCCAGGTTCAGGTCCTTCTGGTGCAGGCTGATGCGGAAGCCTGGATCGAAGGTGCCTTTGATCATGCGCTCGCCGTGCACTTCAAGAATCTTCGAGGAAGCAAAACCACCCATCAGTGCTTCACGCACCTTGGCCGGATCAGCACCGTTTTTCGAAGCGAACAGCAGGGCTTCAGCAACGGCCTGAATGTTCAGCGCGACGATGATCTGGTTCGCCACTTTGGCGGTTTGACCGTCGCCATTGCCACCGACCAAAGTGATGTTTTTGCCCATGGCCTGGAACAGCGGCAGAGCGCGTTCGAAGGCATCGGCGTCGCCACCGATCATGATGCTCAGGGTTGCGGCTTTAGCGCCGACTTCACCGCCGGAAACCGGTGCGTCGAGGTACTGCGCGCCTTTCTCGTTGATCTTCGCAGCGAAGGCTTTGGTGGCAGTCGGCGAGATCGAGCTCATGTCGATGACGATTTTGCCTTTGCTCAGGCCAGCGGCAACGCCGTCGGCGCGGAACAGTACGTCGTCGACCTGTGGGGTATCCGGGACCATGACGATGATGAATTCAGCTTCCTGCGCCACTTCGCGCGGGTTGGCCAGGGCAACGGCGCCGGCGGCCACCAGATCGGCCGGGGCGGCGTCGTGGTGCGCCGACAGGAACAGGCTGTGACCGGCTTTCTGCAGGTTCGAAGCCATTGGGTGGCCCATGATGCCGGTGCCGATAAATCCGATTTTAGCCATGAGAAAATCCTCTTGTTTTTGTCTTGCTCAAGCAAATAGGGGAGCTGCTCTGTGTGGGAGTGAGCTTGCTCACGAATGCGGTGGAACATTCAATATCCGTGTTGACTGAACCACCGCATTCGCGAGCAAGCTCGCTCCCACAGGGTTTTTGCAGTGTTCTTTAGATTGCGTTGTGGGTTTTCAGCCAGCCCAGGCCAGCTTCAGTGGTGGTCAGCGGCTTGTATTCGCAACCCACCCAACCCTGATAACCGATGCGATCGAGGTGTTCGAACAGGAAGCGGTAGTTGATTTCACCGGTGCCTGGTTCGTTACGGCCCGGGTTGTCCGCGAGCTGCACATGGTTGATCTCGCCCAGGTGCGATTGCAGGGTGCGGGCCAGATCGCCTTCCATGATTTGCATGTGATAGATGTCGTATTGCAGGAACAGATTGGCGCTGCCGACCTGCTCGCGAATCGACAGGGCTTGCGCCGTGTTGTTCAAGTAGAAACCCGGGATGTCACGGGTGTTGATCGCTTCCATCACCAGTTTGATGCCCGCTGCCTGCAGCTTGTCGGCGGCGTATTTGAGGTTGGTGACGAAGGTCTTTTCTACCGTGGCATCGTCAACGCCTTGTGGACGAATACCGGCCAGGCAGTTGATCTGGGTGTTGCCCAGCACTTGCGCGTAGGCAATCGCCAGATCGACACCGGCGCGGAACTCTTCAACCCGATCCGGCAGACACGCGATACCGCGCTCGCCCTTGGCCCAGTCACCGGCCGGCAGGTTGAACAGCACTTGGGTCAGACCGTTGGCGTCGAGCTTGGCCTTGATTTCGGCAGAGCTGAAGTCGTACGGGAACAGATACTCGACACCGCTGAAGCCAGCCTTGGCGGCGGCGTCGAAACGGGCAAGGAAATCCTGTTCGGTGAACAGCATGGACAGGTTGGCTGCGAAACGCGGCATGGTGGTCTCCCGTTCTAGATTCTCGTTCCCACGCTCTGCGTGGGAATGCCTCAATGGACGCTCTGCGTCCGCTTTGGGACGCAGAGCGTCCTGGGCTGCATTCCCACGCAGAGCGTGGGAACGATCAGCGGTCAGCAATCAATCAAGCAGCGAAATCGCCGTTGGCGCATCGTTGCCGACCAGCGCCAGGTCTTCGAATTCGTTGACGGCGTTGATCTCGGTACCCATGGAGATGTTGGTCACACGCTCCAGAATGATCTCGACGATCACCGGCACCTTGAACTCTTCGATCATCTGTTCGGCCTTGCGCAGGGCAGGGGCGATTTCCGAGGGTTCGAACACACGCAGCGCTTTACAGCCGAGGCCTTCAGCCACTGCAACGTGGTCAACACCGTAACCGTTGAGTTCTGGCGCGTTCAGGTTATCGAAGGACAGCTGCACGCAGTAGTCCATTTCGAACCCGCGCTGCGCCTGACGGATCAGACCCAGGTACGAGTTGTTCACCACGACGTGGATGTACGGCAGTTTGAACTGAGCGCCGACCGCCAGTTCTTCGATCATGAACTGGAAGTCATAGTCCCCCGACAGGGCCACGACTTTGCGGTTCGGATCGGCCTTCACCACGCCCAGCGCTGCCGGAATGGTCCAGCCCAACGGGCCGGCCTGGCCACAGTTGATCCAGTGACGCGGCTTGTAGACGTGCAGGAACTGCGCGCCGGCAATCTGCGACAGACCAATGGTGCTGACGTAGCAGGTGTCCTTGCCGAACACCTGGTTCATTTCTTCGTAAACGCGCTGTGGTTTCACCGGCACGTTGTCGAAGTGAGTCTTGCGATGCAGGCTGGCTTTGCGCTGCTGGCAGTCTTGCAGCCAGGCACTGCGGTTTTTCAGCTTGCCGGCGGCTTGCCATTCACGCGCGACTTCGATGAACACGGTCAGTGCAGCAGCGGCGTCGGAAACGATGCCCAGATCCGGCGTGAACACACGACCGATCTGCGTGCCTTCGATGTCGACGTGAATGAACTTGCGGCCTTCGGTGTAAACGTCAACCGAACCGGTGTGGCGGTTAGCCCAACGGTTACCGATCCCCAACACCACGTCGGATTTCAGCATGGTCGCGTTGCCGTAACGGTGCGACGTCTGCAGACCGACCATGCCAACCATCAGCGGGTGATCGTCCGGGATGGTGCCCCAGCCCATCAGGGTCGGGATTACCGGGATGCCGGTCAGCTCAGCGAATTCAACCAGCAGATCGCTGGCGTCGGCGTTGATGATGCCGCCGCCTGCTACCAACAGTGGACGCTCAGCCTGATCGAGCAGCGCCAAAGCCTTCTCGACCTGAATGCGGGTAGCGGTCGGTTTGGCCAATGGCAGCGGCTGGTAAGCGTCGATGTCGAATTCGATTTCGGCCATCTGCACGTCGAACGGCAGGTCGATCAGCACTGGGCCTGGACGGCCGGAGCGCATTTCAAAAAACGCTTTCTGGAACGCGTAAGGCACCTGGCCTGGTTCCAGAACAGTGGTCGCCCACTTGGTGACTGGCTTGACGATGCTGGTGATGTCGACAGCCTGGAAGTCCTCCTTGTGCATACGGGCGCGGGGTGCCTGGCCGGTAATGCAGAGGATTGGAATCGAGTCGGCCGAGGCGCTGTAGAGCCCGGTGACCATGTCGGTACCGGCAGGGCCGGAAGTGCCGATGCACACGCCGATGTTGCCGGCTTTAGTGCGGGTGTAGCCCTCGGCCATGTGCGAGGCGCCTTCGACGTGGCGAGCAAGGACGTGATCGATGCCACCGACTTTCTGCAAGGCGGAGTACAGCGGGTTGATGGCAGCGCCCGGGATGCCAAAAGCGGTATCAACCCCTTCACGGCGCATCACCAGAACGGCGGCTTCGATTGCTCTCATTTTGCTCATGGTTTTGTGCCTCTTTACGTTTTGTAATTGTATACAAGTGGCTTTGCGCAGAGTGTATTCACGGCGGACGGCGCAGGTCAATCCATTTTCTCAAGCGCCTGTTTCATTCGTCGGAAGCCTTTATGACTGTGGCTTTTCGTCGCATGTGGCGCTTTTCGAGAATTATTGTATACAAAAAAATAATTCATTGTGTTCTATTTGTTGCATCGGACTGCGGCACAAAACCGCAGGCCCACGACTTTCCCTATAACAAAATGAGGACGGCACCATGAGCGCTTTAACCTTGAAAGTCGCAGTCAAACTGGTCAACGAGGCCATCAACGCAGGGCGCGGCATCAACGCCGCACCCCTGACCATCGCAGTACTCGACACCGGCGGCCACCTGGTGACCCTGCAACGCGAAGACGGCGCCAGCCTGCTCCGCCCGAACATCGCCATCGGCAAAGCCTGGGGCGCCATCGCGCTGGGCAAAGGCTCACGCCTGCTGGCACTCGACGCGCAACAACGCCCGGCGTTTATTGCCGCGCTGAACAGCATGGGCCAGGGCAGCGTCGTGCCGGCACCGGGTGGTGTGTTGATTCGGGATCAGGCGGGGAATGTGCTGGGCGCGATCGGCATTAGCGGCGATCTGTCGGATATTGATGAGCAGGTGGCGATTAAAGCGGTGGAGGCGTTGGAGTTGCGGGCGGATGCGGGGGTGGCTGCTTGATTTTGTAGCGTCTGAACTGAAGTCTTCGCGAGCAAGCTCGCTCCCACAGGTTTGTGTTCTGACACATAAAGTGTGAACACCTCAAATCCCCTGTGGGAGCGAGCTTGCTCGCGAAGGCGGTTCAACGGACACATCTGGCTAACAGTCTTGACGCTTCCTCCCCGTGTGCACATCTAACCTTTCAAGTCATCTCTTGAAAGGGGCAAAGGAATGCCGAAACGGTCCGCTTCACATCGCTTGCGCTTTGGTCGTTATGACGAGCTCAACCGAATTTATCTGCTGACTGCCAATACGCTACATCGCGAACCTGTTTTCCACGATTTTGCGTTGGGCAGGTTGGTCGTTGACCAATTTCGAAACGCCCAAGAGCAGGGCTTTGCCGATTCTTTGGCGTGGGTAGTTATGCCTGACCACTTTCATTGGTTGATCGATTTGAAGCGAGGTTCCTTGAGTGACCTGATGCAACGGACCAAATCCTTGAGCGCGAGGGCAGTGAATCTGGCCGCGAATAGAGAAGGCAGTCTGTGGCAGCAGGGGTTTCACGATCGGGCACTGCGCAGAGAGGAGGATCTGGTGAAAATAGCGCGATATGTCGTGGCCAACCCATTGCGAGCAGGCTTAGTGCAGAAATTTGGCGATTATCCACTGTGGGATGCGATTTGGGTCTGACAGTCAAATCGAGTCGCTCCATTCGCGAGCAAGCTCGCTCCCACAGGGGATTTGTGAACGCCACAGATCCAATGTGGGAGCGAGCTTGCTCGCGAAGCAGTCACCGCGGTCTATCAGTCCGGCTCACACCCTTTCAGCACCAACCGGATAATCGTCTGCGCCGCCGCTTCATAATCTGCCTCGTCCAGCTTGTCCTTGCCGGTCACCGCAGAAATCTGCCAGTCGAAGTCGGCGTACGTCTGGGTCGCGGCCCAGATGCTGAACATCAGGTGATTAGGGTCGATCGGGGCGATCTGGCCGCGGTCGATCCAGCTCTGGATGCAGTCGATGTTGTGCTTGGCCTGGCCGTTGAGTTGCTCGACCAGGTCGGCGCTCAGGTGCGGCGCGCCGTGCATGATTTCGCTGGCGAACACTTTCGAGGCGAACGGCAGATCGCGGGAGATGCGGATCTTCGAGCGGATGTAACCGCTCAGCACTTCGCTCGGCACGCCGTCCGGATTGAACGGCGTCGAAGCCTGCAAAATCGGCACGATGATGCTTTCCAATACCTCGCGATAGAGGTTTTCCTTGGACTTGAAGTAGTAGTAGACATTGGGCTTGGGCAATCCCGCCTTGGCGGCGATGTCGCTGGTTTTGGTCGCAGCGAAGCCCTTGTCGGCAAACTCCTCACTGGCGGCACGCAGGATCAGTTCTTTGTTGCGCTCGCGGATTGTGCTCATAAACCCGGTGGTTCCTTGCCTGTTCTGGCGGTTGCGCATGGTAGCACCGGCCTCGCGCGGCGCTCAAGAATGCCCCGCGTGGTCGATGGTCGCGTTATGCTTCGCAACATTCATACATAAAAGGAAACAGGATTCATGGCAGGAAGCAGTTTGCTGGTGCTGGTCGACGATATTGCCACGGTGCTGGATGACGTGGCGTTGATGAGCAAAATGGCCGCCAAGAAGACCGCCGGCGTACTCGGCGACGATCTGGCGCTCAACGCCCAGCAGGTCTCCGGCGTGCGTGCCGAGCGGGAAATTCCCGTGGTCTGGGCCGTGGCCAAAGGCTCGTTCGTCAATAAACTGATCCTGGTGCCGTCGGCGCTGGCGATCAGTGCGTTCGTGCCATGGCTGGTCACGCCGTTGTTGATGGTCGGTGGTGCGTACCTGTGCTTCGAGGGCTTCGAGAAGCTCGCGCACAAGTTTCTGCACAGCGAAGCTGAAGATGAAGCCGGGCATGCGCAACTGACTGAGGCTGTGGCTGATCCGGCGACGGATCTGGTGGCGTACGAGAAAGACAAGATCAAAGGTGCGATTCGCACTGACTTTATTCTGTCGGCAGAGATTATCGCGATCACCTTGGGCACCGTGGCTACTGCTTCGCTGACTCAGCAAGTGATCGTGATGTCGGGCATTGCCATCGTCATGACGGTTGGCGTTTACGGCTTGGTGGCGGGCATCGTCAAGCTCGACGATCTCGGTTTGTGGCTGACCCAGAAGCCTGGGCAGTTCGCGAAGAAAATCGGCAGCGCCATCCTCAGCGCCGCGCCGTACATGATGAAAACCTTGTCGGTGGTCGGTACGGCAGCGATGTTCCTGGTCGGCGGCGGCATCCTCACCCATGGCGTGCCGGTCGTGCATGACTGGATTGAAGGCGTTGGCGCAGCGGCGGGGAGTGCCGGGTTTGTGGTGCCGATGTTGCTCAATGGTGTCGCGGGGATTATTGCCGGTGCGGTGGTGTTGGCGGTGGTTTCTGTCGTCGGCAAAATCTGGAAAGTCGTGAAGGGCTAACCAGCGACACAAAACAAATGTGGGAGCGAGCTTGCTCGCGAAAGCGGAGTATCAGTCGACTTAAATGTTGACTGGACTACCGCATTCGCGAGCAAGCTCGCTCCCACAGTGTTTTGTGGCAGCCGTTTTTACTCGGCGATCTGCAACTTGCGTGCTTCGGTGTACACGTAGCGCACTTTCTCGTACTCGAACGGCGAGTTCATCTGACCGTAGCGGAAGCTGGTCTGATAACGCTTGTCGACTGCACGCAACGCCCAGATTTCCGGGTGGTTGGAGCTGACTTCCGAGACGTTGAGGAAGTTGATCGCCGATTCGGCGGTGTAATCCACGGCCAGACCTGCGGTGTCACGGATGTTCGACGGGCCGAAGATCGGCAGCACGAAGTAGGCACCCCCCGGCACACCATAGAAGCCCAACGTCTGACCGAAGTCTTCGCTCTGACGCGGCAGGCCCATGGCGGTGGCCGGATCCCACAGGCCGGCGATGCCGATGGTGGTGTTGAGCAGCAGGCGCGCGGTGGTTTCCATCGAGCGCTGGCCTTTGAACTGCAACAGGCTGTTGACCAGGTTCGGCACGTCACCGAGGTTATTGAAGAAGTTGCTTACCCCGGTGCGCACGAAGCTTGGCGTGATGTAACGGTAGCCATCGACCACCGGCAGGAACACCCATTGGTCGAAGCGATAGTTGAAGTGGTAAACCCGGCGGTTCCACGATTCCAGCGGGTCGTAGACGTTCAGCGCGTTGAGCGTCGAACGCTCGAATTCGCGTTGATCCAGCCCCGGGTTGAATTTGAGTTTGGACAGCGGCTCTTTGAAGCCGTCGCTGTCGACGACCACCGGCGCGTTGGCTTTACTGTTGTCGGCCTGGGCCACGCCTGCGCAGAGGAGCGCTGCCATCAGCAGGAGATATTTAGCCACGGAAGAACTCCAGCATGGCGTCGCTGTTGACGCGGTAGTTAAGGTTGCCGCAATGGCCGCCCAGTGGATAAACGGTCAGACGATCACCGAAGGTCTTGCGCAGGAACCCGAGGTCGCCCGGGCCGAGGATCACGTCATCGGCGTTGTGCATCACGGCGATTTTCGGGCTGTCGTGCAGGTAATCCTTGAGCGCATACAGGCTGACCTGATCGATCAGTTGCAGCAGGCTGCCGCCGTCGGTGCGCGCGCGCCACATCGGGATCACCTGATCGGTCAGGTAGCAGTCGAAGTCGCATTGCAGTGCACGCTTGAGGAACGGCGTGAGGCTGGTGCCTTCGGTGATCGGAAATTTCGGCGGGGTGATCAGGCCGCGACGGTTGATCAGATCGGAGGTGAAGGCAATGTCGGCCGCCGAGAAGCGGAACGAGGTGCCGATCAGCATCGCCATCTGTTCGTTGGTCAGGTGCTGCTTGGACTGCTGGAAGTCATAGAGCAGCGCATCGTTGAGGTCGATGTAGCCTTTCTGCTGGAAGTAGCGGGTCAACTTGCTCAGCACCAACTCATAGAAGGTGGTGCTGTTGTTGATGCCTTTGACTTCGGTTTGTACCAACTTGTCGAGGTTGGTGACCGAGGTGTAGAGGTTGACCGGCGGATTGAGCAGCAGGACTTTCTTGAAGTTGAAGCTGCGGCGCGTCTCGTCCAGATGCGCGACGAATGCGGCATCAAGGGCGCCGAGGCTGTAGCCGGTCAGGTAGTACTCGGTGACTGGCAGCTTGGGGTTCTGCGCGCGTACGGCCTGCATCACCCGGTACATGTCTTCGGCGTCTTCTTTGGTCACACCCGGGGTGGCGAAACGCGAAGCAGCGCTGATGAAGTCGAAACTGGTCGGCGACGACAATTGCACGACGTGGTAGCCGGCCTTGTAGTAGAGCTTCTTCAGGTATTCGTTGAGCGTGCTGTCATAACGCGCGCCGGTGCCGGCGATCAGGAAGATCAGCGGTGCGGGCTTGTCCTGGGTGGCGATGCGGTAGGTGAGCTTTTTCACCGCCCAGAAGTTGTCCGGCAGGATGAACTCTCGTTCCGGACGCAACGTCAGGCTGCGGTCCGACTGATTGATGTCGTCGTCCAGCGGCAATTCCGGGCGCAAGTCTGGCGGAGTCGTGGCGATGGTCGCCTCGAACGGGTTGGTCAGGGGGTAGCCATAACTGGCGGCGTCGATATCCACCGCCAGTGCGGACGCACTCAGAATAAGGCCGCTGAACAGCGCGGCGAAGCGCAAGGAACGGAGCATGACTAGATCCCTTAGAGGAAGGTGCCGAATGAAGTTCGCAGGCTATGACCACCGGGTTTGCGCCAAAGTGCCATGCTGCGGCACCAAACAGGCAGAATTCGGAGTAATAGTAGCTGGACGATACACTTTGCACGCCCTGAATGAACAGTTAACAGTTGTTAGTTCTTGCACACGGCTGGCGGCAGATTAAGCTGGCCGCCGATTTCCGAAGATTGGAGTGTTTCATGTCCCGCCGCTTGCCCGTGATTCTGCTGCTCGTTCTGTTGCCGTTATGGCTGGCCGCCAGCTATGGCGCGCGCTATGGCTTTATGGAGGACGGAAAATGGGTGGGCATCTGTGTTGATGAGGCCAGCCGTTGGGAATGCCAGGTGCGTTCCAACCTTGGGCTGATGATTCACTTCAAGGTATTGGGCTGGACGGCACTGGGCGCGGCGCTGATAGGTTTCGTCTTGCCCGGGCGGGCAGGGTGGTGGCTGGCGGTGTTGGCGCTGGTGGCCGGATTGCCGGCGCTGGCGTTGTACAACACCACGTTGGCGGTGTTTGCGTTGGTGATTGCGGGGTTGCGACTGGTCCGCGAGTCCCGCAGCGCCTGATAGTCAGCTATCGCGAGCAGGCTCACTCCTACAATGGGAACGCATTCCAAACTGTAGGAGTGAGCCTGCTCGCGATTGGGGCATTTCAGCCGATGAAGCTTAGGTCTTGCGAACCCGCAGGCAGCGCCAAAGAGCAGCCACCATCAAAGCGCTCACCAACGCCCAACCCCACGCCTGCTGATTCTGCAAACCTTCCTGATACAACTGCGGCGCAATCCCTGCACCGACAATAAACGTCAGCAACGCAATCTCGCGACGCGGCACGCTGACCGGCCGGCACAGATAAACCAGCGCCGGCAGCACAAACGCCATGCTCGCAAAGCTGCGATAACGCGGATCGAAGACCATCTCCAGCATCATCACTGCCGCGGCAAAACCTGCTGCCGCGACCAGCCACCCAGCGCGACGCTCCAGCCGATTGAACACTCGTTCACGCCAGCCGGTACGCGAGCTCAACGTCAGCGCAGCGTGCGCCAACACCAATAGATTCAACGCCGTCAGCAAGCCGACCCACAACCATTCGCTGGCAAACCGCGTGGTCACCCGCGCCAGATCACCCCAAGCGCCAATCGAGCAAGCGGCGAGGGCGCCCAGCAGCGGCAAGACCAAAGCCGAGCGCGTCGTGCGAACGGCACCGCCGAGCATCAGCGTGCCAAGAAAAATCAAACCACCGACCGCCAGCCATTCCTTCCAGTAAGGCATGTTGGTCACTGGTCCGGCCAGCACACCCTTGTCCTGGCGATCGGCGTCAAACAAGCCCCAATACCCACCGACCGCGCCTTCGCTGCCGCGCTTCCACGGCTGGTCAAACGCTTCAATCAGGTTGTAATGCCAGCCTTCTTTCTCGGCCATCGCGACAAAACCACGAATGAACTTGGCCTCGTTGACCCGACTCGGCAGGGCAGTCTCACGCTGGCGGCCTTCGCTCGGCCAGCCGGTCTCACCGATCATCACGTCTTTCGGCGCAAATTTATTGCCGAACACCTGACGCACTTCCGCGACATGTTGCAGGGCAACGTCAATGTTCGACGGATCATCCTCCCAGTACGGCAGCAAGTGGATGGTCAGGAAGTCCACCGCTGGCGCGATTTCCGGATGCTTGAGCCAGAACTCCCAGACATCGGCATACGTGACCGGTTGCTTGACCTGGCTCTTGACCTTGTTGATCAGCTTCGCCAGTTGCGCACCGGTAACTTCCTTGCGCAGCAAGGCTTCGTTACCGACGATCACTGCACTGACTACGTCCGGGTTGGTGTTGGCCGATTTGATCAGCAGGTCGACTTCTTTCTCGGTGTCCACCGGGTTGCTGTTGACCCAGGCGCCGATCATCAATTTCAGACCATGTTTGCGCGCCAGATCCGGCAGCGCCTCAAGGCCCGTCATCGAATAGGTACGAATGCACTCAAAGCGTGTCGCCAGCAACGCAAGGTCAGCGTCCATGCGTTCCGGGCGCAGCTTGAACGGCACGTCGAATGGCGACTGGTCTTTATCGAACGGCGTGTAGGAGGCGCATTGCAATTTGTGCGTCGGGGTCGCGGCGTCCGGCAGGATTACCGGTTGGCCGAGGCCGTACCAGAAGCCGCCGAGGGCAAACAGCCCGAGCAGGCAGGCGAAGAGATAAGGCAGAAAGGGGAAGCGGGAAGTCGCGGACATGGTCAGGCCGAGTGGCTGCAAAGCGAGGCATGTTACCTGCATTTATAGAGGGGTTGGTGACCTGCATGATTTGCACATGCAAAGTTCGGGCGGATTAATTGGCGTCATTTATATAGCCGCGATTAATGGCCTTCTGATGTCGTTTCTCGTTGCCTTGAGGTCGCTGACAGAGCAGGTCGCCTGCGGCGTCAGGTTGATGATCAAGGCATCAGTACTCCGCTGATGTTCGAGTTGGTTTGCGGTCAGGCGTGATGGGGGCGCTGTGCACCATAACAATACGTTGACGATGCCCGGCATCCGTCGGGCGCAGCATTTCGGGGAAGTAACGATGAAGATGCGACGACTTTTAGGCGCAGGTGCCGCTCTGGTGCTTGCGATGAGTTCCACTTTCGCCAGCGCAGAAAAACAGACCCTGAACATCGGTTACGTTGACGGCTGGTCCGACAGCGTCGCGACCACCCACGTGGCGGCCGAAGTGATCAAACAGAAACTTGGCTACGACGTGAAACTGCAAGCCGTCGCCACCGGGATCATGTGGCAGGGTGTTGCCACCGGCAAGCTCGACGCCATGCTCTCGGCCTGGCTGCCCGTGACCCACGGCGAATACTGGACGAAGAACAAGGATCTGGTCGTCGATTACGGCCCGAACTTCAAGGACGCGAAAATCGGCCTGATCGTGCCGGAGTATGTGAAAGCCAAGTCGATCGAAGACCTGAAAACCGACGACACCTTCAAGAATCGCATCGTCGGCATCGACGCCGGTTCAGGCGTGATGCTCAAGACCGATCAGGCGATCAAGGATTATGGTCTCGACAAGTACTCGCTCAAGGCCAGTTCCGGCGCTGGCATGATTGCCGAGCTGACCCGTGCCGAGAAGAAAAACGAATCGATCGCCGTCACCGGTTGGGTGCCGCACTGGATGTTCGCCAAGTGGAAACTGCGCTTCCTCGACGACCCGAAAGGCGTGTATGGCGCGGCTGAAACCGTGAACAGCATCGGCAGCAAAGAACTGGCGACCAAAGCGCCGGAAGTGGCCAAGTTCCTGAAAAACTTCCAGTGGGCGTCGAAAGACGAAATCGGCGAAGTCATGCTGGCGATTCAGGACGGTGCCAAGCCTGACGCAGCGGCGAAGGATTGGGTCGCCAAGCACCCGGATCGCGTGGCTGACTGGACTAAATAAAAGCCTCACCGCCTAACCCTGTGGGGGCGAGCTTGCTCGCGAAAGCGGTCTATCAGTCGACTGATGTGTTGACTGATACGACGCCTTCGCGAGCAAGCTCGCTCCCACAGTCGTTTTGCGTGTACCGGAAATTGGCAAAAGTGTCATGGCGTTCTACTACTAAGGTCGTCTGTTACCGCTCCCGCAGCCGCATACATTAGCTATGTTCCAATAATAATCTGTGCTGCGAGGATAAAAACAATGAACGACAGCATTTACCTCTCGATTCAAAACAGTCCCCGATTCAAGGAGCTGGTTCAGAAAAGGGAACGATTCGCCTGGATTCTCTCGGCAATCATGCTTGGGCTGTACTCCGCATTCATCCTGCTGATCGCGTACGGGCCGCAAGTGCTCGGGGCGAAACTCAGTCCTGAATCTTCGATTACCTGGGGTATTCCGATCGGTGTCGGCCTGATTATCTCGGCCTTCGTCCTGACCGGTATTTACGTGCGCCGCGCCAATGGCGAGTTTGACGACCTGAACAATGCGATTCTCAAGGAGGCTCAGCAATGATCCGGCGTCTACTGGCTCTTCTGAGCATCTCGGCGTTCGCGCCTGCCGTCTGGGCCGCTGACGCCCTGACTGGCGAAGTTCACAAGCAACCGCTCAACGTCGCTGCGATCGCCATGTTCGTAGTGTTCGTTGGCGCCACCCTGTGCATCACGTACTGGGCGTCCAAACGTAACAAGTCGGCTGCCGACTACTATGCGGCGGGCGGCAAGATCACCGGTTTCCAGAACGGTCTGGCGATTGCCGGTGACTACATGTCGGCGGCGTCCTTCCTGGGGATTTCCGCGCTGGTGTTCACTTCCGGCTACGATGGCCTGATCTACTCGATCGGCTTCCTGGTGGGCTGGCCGATCATTCTGTTCCTGATCGCCGAGCGACTGCGCAACCTGGGTAAATACACCTTTGCCGACGTGGCGTCCTACCGCCTCGGGCAAACCCAGATCCGCACCCTGTCGGCCTGCGGTTCGTTGGTGGTGGTGGCGTTCTACCTGATCGCGCAAATGGTCGGTGCCGGCAAGCTGATTCAGCTGTTGTTCGGCCTCGACTACTACGTGGCGGTGATTCTGGTCGGTATCCTGATGTGCATGTACGTGCTGTTCGGCGGCATGCTGGCGACCACTTGGGTGCAGATCATCAAGGCTGTGTTGTTGCTGTCCGGTGCCTCGTTCATGGCGCTGATGGTGATGAAACACGTCAACTTCGACTTCAACATGCTGTTCTCGGAAGCGATCAAGGTTCACCCGAAAGGTGAGGCGATCATGAGCCCGGGCGGTCTGGTGAAAGATCCGATTTCGGCGTTCTCCCTCGGTCTGGCGCTGATGTTCGGTACTGCGGGCCTGCCGCACATTCTCATGCGCTTCTTCACCGTGAGTGACGCCAAAGAAGCCCGTAAGAGTGTGTTGTACGCGACTGGCTTCATTGGTTACTTCTACATCCTGACCTTCATTATCGGCTTTGGCGCGATCCTGCTGGTCAGCACCAATCCGGCCTTCAAAGATGCAGCGGGCGCTCTGCTCGGCGGTAACAACATGGCGGCGGTGCACCTGGCTGACGCGGTGGGCGGCAGTATTTTCCTTGGCTTTATCTCGGCGGTAGCGTTTGCGACCATTCTGGCGGTAGTGGCGGGGCTGACGCTGGCCGGTGCTTCGGCGGTGTCGCATGACCTGTATGCCAGCGTGATCAAAAAGGGCAAGGCTAACGACAAGGATGAGATTCGCGTTTCGAAGATCACCACGGTTGCGCTGGGTATTCTGGCTATTGGCTTGGGTATCTTGTTCGAAAGCCAGAACATTGCGTTCATGGTTGGCTTGGCGTTCTCGATTGCGGCGAGCTGTAACTTCCCGGTGTTGTTGCTTTCGATGTACTGGAAGAAGCTGACGACTCGTGGCGCGATGATTGGCGGCTGGTTGGGGTTGATCAGTGCGGTGGGGCTGATGATTCTTGGCCCGACCATTTGGGTGCAGATTCTGCATCATGAGAAGGCGATTTTCCCTTATGAGTATCCGGCGCTGTTTTCGATGATCATTGCCTTTGTCGGGATCTGGTTCTTCTCGATTACTGATAAGTCGGCGGCGGCGGACAAAGAACGTGCGCTGTTCTTCCCGCAGTTTGTGCGTTCGCAGACTGGGTTGGGGGCGAGTGGGGCGGTTTCTCACTGATGGTTTGATGGTGTTGTAATGTTGTGCTGAATGCCCCGGTTGAGAGATCGGGGCATTTTTTGTGGGCGGTAATCGGACTTGGGGGTGTTTTTTGATTGGGGGTATATCCGTTGCTGCGGTAACGGCGGCTTAGGGTTTCGCCCTGACGGCGACTCACTTTTTTTCAAACGCCAAAAAAAGTAAGCAAAAAACGCTTGCTCCTACGTGCGGCCCGCTCGCTGGGGCTCGGGGTTCCTTCGC
>NZ_CDROCK010000056.1:0-51624 GCF_977020205.1 Pseudomonas sp. AIG
CGTAAGGTCACCAGCACCTGAAGCTGGCGTGTCTACCAATTTCACCATCTGGGCAGTATCGGCAACGCTTGTGCGTCGTCGATGGCGCGCACTATACGGAGCGTCTTTTTAACTGTAAACCCCTCTCAGCAAAAAATATGATTTTTTTTACCAGCGGTATTCAAAACGGCTTTCAAGTGACGCTGCAGCCCTTGATAAGGAGCTTATAGAGTCGGAAATTTCCCGTTTCATGGCGCCTATGCCAAACTAACCCGCATATAGACAAGGTGAAAACTCTCTAATGGCCGATTGGCAGTCCCTCGATCCCGAGGCCGCTCGTGAAGCGGAAAAATATGAAAACCCTATTCCTAGCCGCGAACTGATCCTGGCGCACCTCGCCGATCGGGGTTCGCCGGCTGCCCGCGAGCAACTGGTCGAAGAGTTTGGTCTGACCACAGAAGACCAGGTCGAAGCCCTGCGCCGCCGTCTGCGCGCCATGGAGCGCGACGCTCAACTGATCTACACCCGCCGTGGCACTTACGCGCCGGTCGACAAACTCGACCTGATTCTCGGCCGCATCAGCGGTCACCGTGACGGTTTCGGCTTCCTCGTCCCTGACGATGGCAGCGACGACCTGTTCATGAGCCCCGCGCAAATGCGTCTGGTATTCGACGGTGACCGTGCGTTGGCGCGTGTTTCCGGTCTCGACCGTCGCGGTCGCCGCGAAGGCGTGATCGTCGAAGTGGTCTCCCGGGCTCACGAAACCATCGTCGGCCGCTACTTTGAAGAAGGCGGCATCGGCTTCGTTGTCGCAGACAACCCGAAGATTCAGCAGGAAGTGCTGGTTACGCCGGGCCGCAACGCCAACGCGCAGATCGGTCAGTTCGTAGAGGTGAAAATCACTCACTGGCCGACGCCGCGCTTCCAGCCGCAAGGCGATGTGGTTGAAGTGGTCGGCAACTACATGGCGCCGGGCATGGAAATCGATGTGGCCCTGCGCACTTACGATATTCCGCACGTCTGGCCTGAAGCGGTGCTGAAAGAAGCCGCCAAGCTCAAACCGGAAGTCGAAGAAAAAGACAAAGAGAAGCGCGTCGACCTGCGCCATCTGCCGTTCGTCACCATTGACGGCGAAGATGCCCGTGACTTCGACGATGCGGTTTATTGCGAAGCCAAACCGGGCAAGTTGCGCCTGTTCTCCGGCGGCTGGAAGTTGTACGTGGCGATTGCCGACGTTTCCAGCTACGTGAAGATCGGTTCGGCGCTGGACAACGAAGCGCAAGTGCGCGGCAACTCGGTGTATTTCCCCGAGCGCGTCGTGCCGATGCTGCCTGAGCAGCTATCCAACGGCCTGTGCTCGCTGAACCCGCACGTTGATCGTCTGGCCATGGTTTGCGAGATGACCATCTCCAAGTCCGGCGAAATGACTGACTACTGCTTCTATGAAGCGGTGATCCATTCCCACGCTCGTCTGACTTACAATAAAGTCAGCGCGATGCTGGAAACACCGAAAATCACCGAGGCGCGTCAGCTTCGCGGTGAGTACAACGACGTTCTGCCGCACCTCAAGCAGCTTTATGCGCTGTACAAGGTGCTGCTGGCCGCTCGTCACGTTCGCGGCGCGATCGATTTCGAAACGCAGGAAACCCGGATCATCTTCGGTACCGAGCGCAAGATTGCCGAAATCCGTCCGACCACCCGTAACGATGCGCACAAGCTGATCGAGGAATGCATGCTGGCGGCCAACGTGGCCACCGCCGAATTCCTCAAGAAACACGAAATACCTGCGTTGTACCGCGTCCACGACGGCCCGCCACCGGAGCGTCTGGAAAAACTGCGCGCCTTCCTTGGCGAACTCGGCCTGTCCCTGCACAAAGGCAAGGACGGCCCGTCGCCGAAGGACTACCAGGCACTGCTGGCGAGCATCAAGGACCGTCCGGATTTCCACCTGATCCAGACCGTCATGCTGCGCTCGCTCAGTCAAGCGGTGTACAGCGCTGACAATCAGGGTCACTTCGGCCTGAATTACGAAGCCTATACCCACTTCACTTCGCCGATCCGTCGTTATCCGGACCTGCTGACGCACCGCGCGATCCGCAGCGTGATCCATTCGAAACAGGACACCCCGCACGTTCGTCGTGCCGGGGCGATGACCATTCCGAAGGCGCGTATCTATCCGTACGACGAAGCGGCACTGGAGCAGCTCGGCGAGCAGTGCTCGATGAGCGAACGCCGTGCCGACGAAGCGACCCGCGACGTGGTGAACTGGCTCAAGTGCGAGTTCATGAAGGACCGCGTAGGCGAATCGTTCCCGGGCGTGATCACTGCGGTGACTGGTTTTGGTCTGTTCGTCGAACTGACCGACATCTACGTCGAAGGCCTGGTGCACGTCACCGCGCTGCCGGGCGATTACTACCATTTCGACCCTGTGCATCACCGCCTCGCGGGCGAGCGCACCGGTCGCAGCTTCCGTCTGGGCGATACCGTCGAAGTGCGCGTCATGCGCGTTGACCTCGACGAGCGCAAGATCGACTTCGAGATGGCCGAAAAAACCATCAGCGCGCCGATCGGTCGGAAAAAGCGTGGTGCTGAAACGGCTGCGCCAGCCGCCAAGGAAAAAGCCGAAGCGGCGCCAGCGAAAACCGCTGGTCGCCGTCCGGCCAAGGAAAAGGCTGCCGAAGCCTATCGCCCAAGCGACGCTGTGGCGAAAAACGCCGAGCTGCGCAAAAGCCGTGAAATGAAGAAAGCGCTGCTTTCCGACGCAAAAAACGGTGGTAAAGCGGCGTCCGGGGGAAAGACCGGACGGTCGGCGCCTGAAAAGGCCTCCGGCGGCAAGCCAGCCAAACCGAGCAAACACCGTAAAGGCCCGCCAAAAGCGGGTTCGGCTCCAGCCAAAAGTGGCGGGGCACGTAAACCGAAGGCGAAGTCATGAGTCAGTTGGAAAAAATCTACGGCGTTCACGCGGTAGAAGCGTTGCTGCGTCACCACCCGAAACGCGTCAAGCAGATCTGGCTGGCTGAAAGCCGCAACGATCCGCGCGTGCAGACCCTGGTTGAGCTGGCCAACGAAAATCGTGTCCAGGTCGGTCAGGCCGAACGCCGCGAAATGGACGCCTGGGTTGAAGGTGTGCATCAAGGTGTGGTCGCAGAAGTGAGCCCAAGCCAGGTCTGGGGCGAAGCGATGCTCGACGAGCTGCTCGATCGCACCGAAGGCGCGCCACTGTTGCTGGTGCTCGACGGCGTGACCGATCCGCACAACCTCGGTGCCTGCCTGCGTTCGGCCGATGCGGCTGGTGCGCTGGCGGTGATCGTGCCGAAAGACAAGTCGGCGACCTTGACCCCGGTCGTGCGTAAAGTCGCTTGCGGTGCGGCAGAAGTGATTCCGTTGGTTGCGGTGACTAACCTCGCCCGCACCCTGGAAAAACTTCAGCAGCGCGGTCTGTGGATTGTCGGCACGGCAGGCGAAGCTGAAGTCAGCATCTACGATCAGGATCTGACTGGCCCGACCATTCTGATCATGGGCGCCGAAGGCAAAGGCATGCGTCGCCTGACCCGCGAGCACTGCGACTATCTGGTGAAGCTGCCGATGGCCGGTAGCGTCAGCAGTCTCAACGTCTCGGTAGCGACCGGCGTGTGCCTGTTCGAAGCCCAGCGTCAGCGCGGTGCGAAAGCCAAGGCTGCTGCGAAGAAGTCCTGAGTCGTACACGATTCAAATGTGGGAGCGAGCCTGCTCGCGAAAACGGAGTGTCAGTCGACGTAAATGTTGCCTGACAGACTGCATTCGCGAGCAGGCTCGCTCCCACAGTGTTTTTGGTGTGGCATGAATGGGGGGTTGTTCAAATAATCACCAATTGCCTTGCACCTCTTCTATCCCTTCTCTACAATTGCGCCCCTTGCTGTGACGGCAGGCACGCATGTGCCCCGCGCCAGCAAGTCCATAAGTGTCATTCACTCCTTGTCTGACCGTTTTTGAGCGGCAGGCTACAACCCGTAAGGAGCATTCATGCGTCATTACGAAATCATCTTTTTGGTCCACCCGGATCAAAGCGAGCAAGTCGGCGGCATGGTTGAGCGTTACACCAAGCTGATCGAAGAAGACGGCGGCAAAATCCACCGTCTGGAAGATTGGGGCCGTCGTCAACTGGCCTACGCAATCAACAATGTTCACAAGGCTCACTACGTGATGCTGAACGTTGAGTGCACTGGCAAGGCCCTGGCCGAGCTGGAAGACAACTTCCGCTACAACGATGCAGTGATCCGTAACCTGGTCATCCGTCGCGACGAAGCCGTTACCGGCCAGTCCGAGATGCTCAAGGCTGAAGAAAACCGCAGTGAGCGCCGTGAGCGTCGCGACCGTCCTGAGCACGAAGGCGCCGAAGGCACCGATAGTGATGACAGCGACAACAGCGATAACGCTGACGAGTAATCCACGGACCTTATTAAGGAGCCTATCAAATGGCACGTTTCTTCCGTCGTCGTAAATTCTGCCGCTTCACCGCTGAAGACGTGAAAGAGATCGATTACAAAGATCTCAACACTCTGAAAGCCTACGTATCCGAGACCGGCAAAATCGTTCCAAGCCGCATCACCGGTACCAAAGCTCGTTATCAGCGTCAGCTGGCCACCGCTATCAAGCGCGCCCGCTTCCTGGCCCTGCTGGCCTACACCGACAGCCACGGCCGCTGAGACCGGGCAGTCGACAAGTAGCAAAGGATTGAATGCATGCGTGCCTTAGCTGAGTTCATCATGCGAGGCCGTATGCAGGCCACTCTCGTGGTGGCCGGATGTGCAACATTGCCGTTGTTGTATTGGTTGGGCGCTGCCGCCGGGAGCCTTGTGCTGCTGCGGCGCGGACTGACGGACGCCCTGGGTGTTCTGTCTCTGGGGCTGCTGCCGGCATTGATCTGGTGGCTGTATGCCGATGACCCACGGGCACTTCTGGTGCTGCTGGGGTCTTCGGGACTTGCGTTGGTTTTGCGCGCAAGTGAGTCCTGGGTTCGCACGCTGCTGGTCAGCGTAGTGATTGGAGTGGTGTTTTCAGTGGTGCTCGGGGCTGCGTTTGCGGCCCAGATCGAGATGCTCGCGCAGGCCTTGATAAAGGTCATGCCGGCGCTTCTCGGTGAGACTTACAAGCAATTGTCGGTCGATGAGCAAGCGCGTTTCGCGTCCCTGATCGCACCAGTCCTGACCGGACTGATTGCGGCGTTGTTGCAAATCGTCAGCGTGCTGAGCCTGATTGTCGGGCGGCATTGGCAGGCGTTGTTGTACAACCCGGGTGGTTTTGGTCGCGAGTTTCGCGCCATCCGGATCCCGCTGGGGCCGGCGATGTTACTGCTGGCGTTGATGCTTCTGGGCCCGAATCTCGGTGCACAGATGGCCATGTTGACGCCGTTGTGCAGTGTACCGCTGGTGTTCGCCGGACTTGCCCTGATTCACGGGCTGGTCGGGCAGAAGCGACTGGCCGGTTTCTGGCTGGTGGGGTTGTACGTCACGCTGCTGTTGTTCATGCAGCTGATCTATCCGTTGCTCGTGGTCCTGGCCATTGTCGACAGCCTGATTGATTTTCGCGGTCGTCACGTGTCGAAAGACACCGATAACGCGAACGGTGAAGGTTAAAAGTTAAGAGGATTTCCACATGCAACTGATCCTTCTGGAAAAAATCGCCAACCTGGGCAACCTGGGCGACAAAGTAAACGTTAAGGCCGGTTACGGCCGTAACTACCTGCTGCCTTTCGGCAAAGCTACCGCTGCGACCGCTGCCAACCTGGCTGCGTTCGAAGAGCGTCGTGCTGAGCTGGAAAAAGCTGCCGCAGACCGTAAAGCATCGGCTGAAAGCCGTGCTGCCCAACTGGCCGAGCTGGAAGTGACCATCACTGCCACCGCTGGCGACGAAGGCAAGCTGTTCGGTTCGATCGGTACTCACGACATCGCTGACGCACTGACCGCCTCCGGCGTTGAAGTTGCGAAAAGCGAAGTTCGTCTGCCGAACGGCACCATCCGCAACGTAGGTGAATTCGACGTGGCTGTGCACCTGCACGCCGAAGTTGAAGCCACCGTACGCGTTGTCGTGGTAGCAGCTTAAGTAACACCTGATCGGCTGGCGGCTTGTCCGTCAGACGGTTAACATCGGGCACGATCCTGTTTACAGGTCGTGCCCTTTGTCTTTCTGAACTCCCTGTTTTTCCAAACTACTCAAGTGGCCATGAACGATATCTCCGCTCCCGAGCAATACGATCTGCAAACCGCTGCCCTGAAGGTGCCGCCGCATTCCATCGAGGCCGAACAGGCTGTACTCGGTGGTCTGATGCTGGACAACAACGCCTGGGAACGCGTGCTCGATCAAGTCTCCGACGGCGATTTCTATCGACATGACCACCGTCTGATCTTCCGTGCGATCGCCAAACTGGCCGATCAGAACTCCCCGATCGACGTCGTGACCCTTGCCGAGCAATTGGACAAGGAAGGTCAGACCTCGCAAGTCGGTGGCCTCGGTTACCTCGGCGAGTTGGCGAAAAACACGCCGTCCGTCGCCAACATCAAGGCCTATGCGCAGATCGTCCGCCAGCGTGCGACGTTGCGCCAACTGATCGGCATCAGCACCGAGATTGCCGACAGCGCTTTCAACCCGGAAGGCCGCACCGCCGAGGAAATTCTCGACGAAGCCGAGCGGCAGATCTTCGCGATTGCCGAGGCCCGTCCGAAAACCGGCGGCCCGGTGGGCGTAAATGACTTGCTGACCAAGGCCATCGACCGCATCGACACCTTGTTCAACACCGACAATGCCATCACCGGCCTGTCCACCGGTTACACCGACCTCGACGAAAAAACCAGCGGCCTGCAACCGGCTGACTTGATCATCGTCGCCGGTCGTCCGTCGATGGGTAAAACCACCTTCGCGATGAACCTGGTGGAGAACGCCGTACTGCGCAGCGATAAAGCGGTACTGGTGTATTCCCTCGAAATGCCAGGCGAATCGCTGGTCATGCGTATGCTCTCCTCGCTGGGCCGCATCGACCAGACCAAGGTGCGTTCCGGCCAACTGGAAGACGATGACTGGCCGCGCCTGACCTCGGCGGTCAACCTGCTCAATGACCGCAAGCTGTTCATTGACGATACCGCCGGTATCAGCCCGTCGGAGATGCGTGCGCGTACCCGGCGTCTGGCGCGTGAACACGGTGACATCGGCCTGATCATGATCGACTACCTGCAACTGATGCAGATTCCGGGATCCGGCGGCGACAACCGAACCAACGAGATTTCTGAAATCTCGCGGTCCTTGAAAGCCCTGGCCAAGGAATTCAATTGCCCGGTGGTGGCGCTGTCCCAGCTCAACCGTTCCCTTGAGCAGCGGCCGAACAAACGTCCGATCAACTCCGACTTGCGGGAATCCGGAGCGATCGAGCAGGACGCCGACGTGATCATGTTCGTCTACCGCGACGAGGTGTATCACCCGGAAACCGAGCACAAGGGCATCGCCGAAATCATCATCGGCAAGCAGCGTAACGGCCCGATCGGTTTTATCCGCCTGGCGTTCATCGGCAAATACACCCGCTTCGAAAACCTCGCGCCGGGCAGCTACAACTTCGACGACGACGAGTAACGACTGGCCGAATCCAATCGACCAGTCGCTCTGCGCATTGCCGAAAGGTTTATTGCGCCGGAATCGAAACCTCAGCCGCAGGTGTCTCCCTGGATGCTCGCGGTTGCAGTTCCTGACGTGTCAGCGTCCGAATCAATGCCGCCTCGGCAATCGCCAGTTGTGCGGTCACATCATCAGTTTGAGCCGAGTATTGCGCCGCTGTCAGCAGACGCTGCGCTGACTGGCTGTCCAGCACCGCTTGCTGATCCTGAAACGGTTGGCGAGCGGCATCAAATTGCACCTGATATTTGTGGGTGATGAAGTCTTGCCAGAAATCCATCGACACCAACGCCTGAAACTCTTCGGGTGAACCTTTCAGCGCAATGACTTTTTGGTAGGCCGCATCAAGCATGGCCGGTGTCACCCCGGCCATGCCGATAAAGGTCAGTGACTCAGGCTGAAATGGTAATTGCAGCCGATCCCTGAGACCAAAGCGGTAAGCCATCGTCATTTCATGGGGATCGCGTATTCGCAGGCGATGGATATTCTGTTGCTCTACGGAGGTTGCCGGATCGTTGATGATCGTCCTGCTGGAAGCGATTTCTGCGGCCGCGATGTCGTCGACGTGCCGGAGTCGAAACAGGCCTTTGGATAAGTCCACCAATTGCGTGCCGTCCAGATCCTGCCGGGCCTGCACTCGGGCCTTGTGGGTCAAGACCAGAATTTGCAGGTCGGTAAAAGTGGCTGCCGCAAGGTCGGTACAGCCAGCTTCGCATGCGCGATCAAACAGCTCTCGGCGCAGGGCTCTGGATTGCGGATTGTTTTCGCTGATGACCTCGATCACTTCCCAGGCCTGACGGCGAAAGTCAGAGTGGCCAGCGCGGCTGGCGAGGATGCTGAAGAAGCCGTCCGAACCTTCCTGCTCGCGCAGCGTACGCCATAAAGCTGTTCTGACAGTGGCCTGATCTGCGGACGACTCAACGGTCCAGATGGGGGCTGGCTCGGCGTCCGTCGTCGCCATGGGCTGACGCGCTACGGCGACTGATGTAGTAATCAGATTGTGTCTTCGATTGAGCGCTGTCCCAGCTGATCTCAGTCGTTCGTGATAAGCGAATAACTGCAGGGGGGTGGCGTTGGACAATGGATTGTTGGTCACCAGGGTGCCGCTGTTTACTTGTACGGAGTGCGCAAGACGATCTGGCGCAGGTGCAGCGACAAAGTCAGGAATCGTGGTTATCCGATTGTTGCTCAAGTCGATATCACTGAGCATCGGTTGATCAAACAGGCCGGTTGGCCATTGGCTGAGGCCCGTGCCCGCCAGACTGACGGTACGCATATCGGTAATCTGGCTGAAGTCCGGTATCACGCCGAGTTGGGGGTTGTTGTTTAAATACAGGGCTCTCAGCGTCGTGCGTCCTGCCAGGATCGGGGCGGTTTCGGCGGTCAGTTCGAGTTGGTTGCGCTGTAGAAACAGGCGTGTCATGCCATGCATTTCGCCCACGGCCGGGGGCAAATCGCGGAGCCGGTTGTTCGACATGTCCAGCCAGCGTAAATGGCGAAACCGGGTCAGGAAACCCTCCGGCGAAGTCGTCAGGTTCATGTTTTTCAGTACCAGCGAACCGACATGACTGAAGTCCATGCTCAGATCCGGCAAGGTCGGCAGTGTCAGTCCGCTGAGGTCAAGCTCCAGGCCGATCGGCGTGCCGTCGACGGCATGCTTCTGCTCCGTTTCGCGGCGCCAGCAACTGATGATTCGATTGCGTGCCTCAATCCGGTCATTTCGCGCCTGCGCATTGATTTGTAGTTGGTTGACTCGAATGTAGCCTTGTCGAGTACCTGCCCCGGAATATACCCAGGCGTCGAGCTGACCTTTCAGCACGTCGAACTCTTGCTCCAGAGCGAGAAGCCGGGCTGCAACCGTCGCCTTGTCATGGTTCCAGATAAATTCCCTGCACTCTTTTATGCGCTTGGTCGGGTACAGACGTCGATAACGCTGCGCTCTGGAATTTTCGCTATCAAATGCAGCGGGATCGGCAGGCTCCATCAGCTCGGGGTGAGTTTCTTTCAGACGCTGCCAGTAGCTGTCGAATGTTCTCCAGTAGGCGGGAGGGAACGCGTTGTTCTCGAGGCGCGTAACGTTGTTGATTCGGGCAACGACCGAGAGCGTTTCCGGTTCCGGGTTGAGGTTTTTATGGGGGACCTCGCTCAAACGATTGTCGCTCAGGTCCAGGCTGGTCAGACCGGCTTTGTCCAGCAACCCGGCGGGCCACTGACTGATGCCGGTGTTTTTCAGGTTCAATACCTGCAACCCGGACATGCCACTGAAATCGGGCACTGTGCGGAGCTGGTTGTTGGACAGATTGATCTGTTTCAACTGGTGCAACCCGCCCAGTGCCAAAGCGCTTTGCTCATCCAGTTTGATCAGGTTTGAACTCAGGTCCAGATGACTGAGTTTGTCCATCTCGGCGATTCCCCGGGGCAATTTATCAATGCCGGATTGGACGATGGACAGGCTTTCAAGGTTGGGGCATCTGGACAGAAACGTGTCGGCCGTGTCTGACCAGACAATCGAGTCGAGCGTCAGTGATTTCAGGTGACTGAACTCCACGGTCAGAACCGGAAGGGGGCCATACAACGGAGGCAGTTTCAACACATCATCCGAATCCCGAAGCCAGCAGCCCCTGATGATTCTGGCAACGCGCTCGGCCTCCATTCTTTGCGGCCCGACGACACTGGAGGAGCCCGGTTGGCTATCGGCTATGTAGGTGGCCAGTTGCGTTTCGAGCAAATCGAAATCCGCTATGCGCCGGGCTATTTCGGCTTCTGCGCCGTCGCCCAGCCCAATCAGATACTCCCGGGCGCCCCGTGGGTCCATGTGAGGGTACATGCGCCGCACCATCGCAACTTCGGCAATGTCGCCATCGACCCGGAAGGCGCCGGTTCTTGAATCGGCGTGCAGCGCCGGATATTCGGCCACCACGCGCCGCCAATACACCTCAAGCGTGCGCCAATAACCGGCAGGAAACGGGTTGCCTTCAATCAATGTGGCGGCGTTGATGCGAGCGACAGCCAGCAACTCAGTGCTTTGCGGGTTGAGACAGGCCTGCGGAATCTCGCGCAGTTGATTGTTGCGCAGATCGACGATTTCCAGCGCCGTTTGATCGTGTAAGCCGACAGGCCAATGATCCAGTTGTGTATCGCGCAGATTCAGTCTCTTGAGTTCGCTCATGCCGCTGAAGTCCGGCGTTTTGCCGAGCGGGTTGCCCGACAGGTCAATGCTTTGCAGTTGCGTGAGGGCGCTCAGATGGGCAGCGGTCTGCTCGTTGAGTCGAATGCGGTTCGAGTTCAGGTCCAGCGTATGCAGGCCGGGCATCTGAGCAACGCTTGTCGGCAGCTTCTCCAGGGTTGAGCGGGTCACCGTCAGACGTTCAATGGCGGCGAAGTTACCGAGGAATGTGTCGGCGGTGTCGGTCCAGTTGACGGCACTCAGTTCCAGTGTGCGCACATGGCTGAAGTCGGTCGTCAACGGTGCAATGAGGGCGTCACCGAGTTCAAGCTTCAGCGTCGTGCCGGTCTGGCGTTTCCAGCAGCGTTTGATCTCTTCGACGGCGCGTTCCACTGCCGGATTTGCGCTTTCAGTCGGCGTATCGGAGGAGGTCTTTTTGACCCACGAAGCGAGATCGGCCTTGAGCGTTTTGTACTCGTTTTCGCGGCGGGTCAAATAGGCTCTGACGTCATTGCCCTGAGCGCGCAGAAGTGTCGAGATTTCCTCGTTGTTGTAGGAGGGAAACAGTTTTCGCGCACGAGACTCCGGAGTGCGCAGCTGATTGAACGCCGCGAGCAATCGCTCCAGCAGACCTGTCTGGGCAGGCACACCGGAATCACTGCGTAACATTCCGCCCACACCGCCCGTCGTGGTGCCCCTCCAGCCTTGCTGAGCATCGAAGACGATCGGTTCGGAGCGGCCCGGGCGTGTTGCGACATAAATATTGTCGCTATCGTGAGCTACCGGATCCTCTGGACAAACGATGCGCATGATCTCCGCCAGCGGAGTGGACGCCTCGATATCGTGCAGTACCTGAAAGCTGTGGTTGTCGATTATCGCGTACAGTTTGCCGTCGAAGCGCTTAAGGCCGTCGCTGTCGCGTGCAAGGGTGCCGAGATCCAGCCCGGTTCGAAAAGCCTCCAGGCGGGTGGTCGACAGTTCGAAAGTGACGGGCTCAACGTATTCCAATGCATGCCACCGGCCGCTTTCGGGGTCGCGCAGCATCAGCGGTCCGGACGGTTTCGATTCATTCGCGAGTCTGGCGCGCAACAGACCGGTGTCTGGATCCTTGCCGACCTGAACGATACCGCCGTCGGCCATTTCGGCGTATAGGCGCCCCTTGTGTACGCGCAAACCCGCCGCGTCGGCGTCTTGCAAACCAGGCGCCGCGGCGAGTCGGTAATGCTCCAGTGGCTGAGGGCGCGCAGGTGCGATGGCCGGCGCTGGCGTGGTCGGGTGAACCGTGACGATAGGGGCCGGCTCGATCACATCCAGCTCGGCCGTGTTCGTTGTCCTGCCCGGCCGCAGCGGATTGCCGAGCGAGGGCGCAGGCCCTGTGCCTGCATGCAATGGCGTGTCAGGTCGTGGGCTGTGCAGCTCTGGCGAGGTGTCGGAGCGAACAGGGGTGTGACCGGTTGTGGTGCCTTTGGAAGGCGGTTTTACGGGCATGTTTTTCTATCCTTGAAAAATCTGTCCGTCAATTTCCGCAAGCAGAAACTGAAGGCGTGTTCGGCGTCATTGCCTGATTGAGTGTGTAACCAACACGCCCGCTAACCGGGCGTGGAATTCATTGCAGCTATGCGGCAGCGTTGCCGGCCAACGTGAAGATCTTGCTCGCGGTCCGGCCATCGAACGTCTGGCGCCAGATGCGCACGTGCGGCAACCCGGCCTGTTCATCGCGTCGCTGGGCTTCAAGGCCGCGCCGGCTCTGCTCAAGGGTCTTGAGGTGGCTGCCGTCGATCGTGAAGTTCAGCGGCTGATGGTCTGCCTTGTCGTAGTGAAAGTGGGCCTCCCACAACGGCGTGTCATCGCGGCGATCGATGATCGAGTAAACGTCGAGAAAGGATTTGCTGTCACCTTTGCCCAACGGTTTGCGATCAACCGTTTTGAGCGCATTGAGTTCGCCGTGATCGATCAGATAGTTGAGCCGCAAAATGTCCAGAACGTCTTTGTTCTTGTACATCCGCACGAGGACTTCCTGTCCTTGCGCGGTCAGCGACTCGGCCGCCGTGCGCAGGCGCGTGGCCAGCGTGCTGATCTCGGAACCCCCGGTGGTCGATTCGTGGTGCTCCAGGCGCCTGGCCTGTTCGTTGAGCTGTTCGGTGGCCTTGCCCAGATCCTCGATGATGTCAGTCGGGTTGTGTCGCCTGGCTTCGCGGGCCTTGGCCTGGGCCACGTGCTCATCGATGCCAGAGAGCAAGCGGCTCGCCTCGTCGACGAGTTGCGGTCTGGATGCGCGAGCGATCGGTTGCCGTACCGGCAGCCATTCACCCTGTCTTTTTTCATAGCGCAGGGGCTGTCTGCCTGAACCCAGCGGATCGGCAACATTGATAGTGACGCTGCCGTCCCGAGCGGTTTCGGTGTCGCCCACCAGCAGTCGGTAAGTACCGTGCTGGCGCGTGCGGAATACTTTTCTGACTGGAGCGGCGCGGGCCTGCCCGCTGTCGACGGGTTGCGGGGGGATGAAGTCGAAGTCGATGTCCTGATCAAGCCTCGGCAGGACGGTGTCGGGATCGTACGAGTCGAAGATCTCCGTCAGCCGTTTTTCAATGCGGGTTTCGAAGGGACCAATCAGCGCGAGGATTTCCCGGATGTGCTCGGGGTTGGGGCTATTGGCGGCCAGCAGTCTTTCAAATCGGTGTTTGTCGTTTTTCAACTGTTCGAGGGTCAACACCAGCGCCATGGGGTGTTCGCGTTCGGGAACATTGGCCAGGTCCCCGGTGAGCAGATCGATGGACGAAAGCGAAGGCATGGTCGTGTGTGGCGAATGGTCAGGTGTGCCAGCAAACAGGTGGACGTACAGGGTCAGCTTATTGAACTTGATACGCTCGGCATTGGGCACCTGCGCGCTGAGCTCGGCGAGCTTGGGCGCCGTCCCGGGATTGGCCCTTCTGATTTGATCGATCACGACCTGACGCTCGTCGAGGAACTTGAGTTTTTTGTGCAGGTTGGCGATGCATCGTCTGCAGGTTTCGGCGCTCAGATTCAGTTCCGCCGGCCGGGTCCGCAGGTCCATGACCGCCATGAGCCTGTTCAGGTATTCCACTCTTTCGATACGGAAGGTTTGCAGTTCTTCTTTGAATCGTGCGCTGGTTTTCAGGCGCACCAGCCAGGTTCTGTTGTCGACCAGCGATTGCACAAACTCCGTTTGTTTTCTGATGTGCCTGAGCATGTGCACCTCTAGAGCTATGAGTTTTTCGGCTTGTGCCGGGCTGCCCGCTGGCTGTGCTCTGGCTTCACTCCACAGGACGTCATAGCGCTCCACGGATTCGGTCAGTGCAGCGTGAGCATTCTGAATAGGCACGTATTGCTGCAACAGCACGGGCAATTCAGCCGCCGCATTTGCTTGCCCACGACGCATGCCGCCCGGCAGCCCCGGTGACGCCGCCACCCATTCATTATTCTCGTTACGCGTGATGGCTCGGGTCAGGCCGCTGCGGCTGGCGCGATAGATATTTGCGCTGTCGGCAGCCACCGAATCCTGCGGATTGACGACGCGCCATACAGGTTGCCTGGGGCTCGAGGCATCGACATCGAGCATGACCTGATACGCGTGGTGGTGGATCAACGCATAACGTCTGCCGCCATGCCGGAACAACCCATCGCCGTCGGGTTGCACAGTGCTGAAGTCCAGGCCCGTGCGAAAAGCTTGCAGGCTGGTTTCGCTCAATGCTGCGCTGGCGGAACCACCGGCACGCGACGAGCGCCACAAGCCGCTATCCGCCTCGCGCTGCAACAGCGGCCCGGAAGGCGTTCGCTCACTGGGGAGTCTGGCGCGGTACTGACCGGTGTCCGCGTCCAGGCCGATCAGTACGGTGCCGCCATCGACCATGTCGACGTAGCGGCGGCCCTTGTGTGCCCTGAACCCTTGGGCATCCGCCGCCGGCAACAGCGCCGCAACGGCGATGCGGTAATGCTCGATCGACTGCTGAGCAGGTCGCACACTTTCCGTGTGGATCAATACCGTTTCGATTCTGATGGTTGGCGCCGGCCGGATTGCATCCAGATCGCTATCACCGTCAAGTTTTGCTGACGGCCCATGGCGGCTCGAGCCGGGAATGCCTGAGTCGAATCGAGGCCCGGTCTCAACGCGCGCAACGCTTACCTCTTGCGTTTGATGCGGGCGCGTATGCACCTGAACTGAAGTACTGCCCCTGATGGGCATTCTTGGAGCCATGTTTTTCATCCTTGAAAAGTGGTCCCGAGCCCTGGCTCGGGGACAGGCTGTTTTATGAGGCCAGCTGGAAAATTTTCTGCGCCGTGGACAGGTCGATGTCTTCCCGCCAGATGCGCACATGCGCGCGCCCGGCCTGTTCATCCCGGCGTTGCGATGAGGTTCCCAGACGATTTTGCTCACGGGTTTTCAAGTGCCCGCGACGCTGCATGAACGCCAGCGCCGGGGTGTCTTTTTCGCCGTAGTGAAAGTGCGCGTACCACAGGGTTTTGCCGGTCTGTGTGTCGTTCAGCGAGAAGACGTCGAGAAAGTCCTTTTTATTGCCCTTGCCCAATGGCACCCGGGATTGAGTCTGGCTGACGCTGAGATGGCCATGGCTGATCAGAAACGCGACGCGATCGACGCTCAGGTAGGCAGGGTCTTTGTACAGGCGAACACGGATGTCTTCGCCTTCATCGAGCAGACGGCGGCTGTCGTCATTCAGCCGTTGCAGCAAAGGCGCAATATCGCGGTGACCCGGATTCGGCGCGCGTTCGAGTTGTCGTGCCAGATCGGCGAGATGGTCGGCGCGTTCCGTGAGGAACTCGACAATGCTGTTGGCGTTGCCTTTGGCCCGTTCATCGCGCCGGGCGGTGTTGAGATGCAACGCCGATTGATCCAGCAATGTGCTCGCCTGGTCAGTCAGGGTGGCCAGGTTTTTCTCGTGTCTGGCCACTTGTCGACGCCACTCGCCCTCCCGATGTTCATAGGTATGCAGGACATCTGTCGGGTCATGCGGGTTGATCACATCGATCAGCTCTTCGCCCGCGTCAGTGCGACGTGGCCGGCCGACGCGGATCTTGTAGACGCCGTGCTGTTTGCTGCGGAACATTTTCCTCGGCGTCGCTGACGGCTGATGTTGCTGTTGTGCAGGAATGAAGTCGAAATCGATGGGCTGTTCGTGAGGGGGCAGCGCCGAGGTTTTTTCCTGCTCATGGTGATAACGCTGCAGGTGTTGCTCCAGTGTTATTTCGAAAGCCTGAATGGCCTCGATGATTTCGCCCCGCGCGCTGACATGCTCGGCGCCGGGCGGCAGGGGGAGATGCTGGTAGGACACGTTGATGGCCGCGGTCTGATCCAGCAGGTCACTGAGCACGGAAATGCGCGCCTGGGCAGGAATGCTGTCGAGTGCGCGAAACGCAAACGTGACTTGCCCGAATGAATACGCGAGGTATCTGGCGTTGGCATTATTGATATCGACTGTTGCCTGTTCGTCGATCAGCAGACGGCTTTTGGCGTAGACCCAAAAGGCCACGTGGTCATGCAGTTCGATCGGATCGAAAGCGGTGTCGTGCAACGCCTCTGGCGACACGTGCCACCGGGTCGTCAGCTCGTCGGCGATTGCCTGGCGTTTTCTCAGGATCGCCAGTTTGCTCGACAGGTGAGCGGCGACGGCAGGATGTTCCGACGGGGGGCCGCCAAAGATCGGGCCGTCGAGTAGTTTCAGCGAATCACTGGCGATCATGAGCTGGTTGTACGTCAGCATTTGTCCTTTTTTCAGCATGATCATTTTGTCGCGATAGTCGCTGCGACCCTTGGCCGCGACGACTTGCTCCTTGTGCTCGATATGCAGTTGGAGAGCGTTATCCAGAAGGGCCAGTTCCTGCTGATGGTGCTCTTCGAGGCGCGCCAGTAATGTGCGCTCGTGCTCCGTCCCCTTCATCCCCTGCCACAGGCCGTGCATTCGCTCGCCGGTGGCCATAGCCTGATCAAATTGCAGATCCAGCGTTTGCAGTTCGAACATCACGTCGGCGGCCTCAACGGCATCCGTTCGTCGGGGTTTTCGGCGTATGCCGGCCACGCCGCCGACCAGCGTGCCCATCCAGCCGTCGAGCAGATCAAAGACAATCGGTTCCGATCTGCCCGGGCGGGACGCGACATACACATTGCCGGCGTCGGCGGCTACGGGATCTTCAGGACGGACGATGCGCATTACGGTCATGGCCGGCGAAGACGCATCGAGATCGTGCAAGACCTGATAGCTCAGGTCGCCTATGACCACATACAGTTTGTTGTCGTAGCGATGCAGGTGATCCTGTGTGGGCCGCGCCGCGCGCAAATCCAGTTCGGTGGCAAACGCTTGCAGACGGGTCGCGGACAAGGCAAAGGTGACCGGTTCGAATTCCTCGAGGGGGTGCCAGAGCTTGCCCACGGGATCACGCACCAGCGTCGGTCCGGAAGGGCTTCGTTCGCTCGGTAACCGTGCGCGGTACAGACCGCTCTGAGGGTCCCGCGCGACGTGCACGACACCGTCCGAGACGTCGACGTAGCGACGGCCCTTGAATGTCCTGAATCCTTCGGCGTCGGGCGCCGGCAGGGGGATTGCTTCGATGATCCGGTAGTGCTCAAGCGGCAGCTTCACGGCCGGCGCGGGGGCCGCCATCGAAGGGATCTGGCTGATCATGACCGATGGCACTGCGGTGATTGCATCCAGATCGAGTGGCGCCGGGGTTCTGTCCGGCGTGCGATCGATGCGTGCGGGCGAGGCGCCGTTTCGCATGTCCGGGCGCGGTGTGGGCACGGCCGGCGGATCGCCGGGCCGTGGATGGACATCGACAGTGACGATGCGTCTGACAGGTAACTTTGGCGACATTTCTTCATCCTTGAAGGGTTGTCATATCAGTCGTGCAAGCTCTGGACTGATGATTAGCGGGTTTGACGAAATGATTTTTGGCCTCTGTCGGTGTTGTCAGGCATGCCTGGCGCAGGCTGTCGGAGAAACCGACCATTACCGTCGGAATTGGTCAAAATTTGTGCTATATTCCGCGCCCGCGATTTTTCACTTCAACACCGGTCGTCGACATGCAAGCAGCCAAGCCGTTATTTGACTATCCAAAATATTGGGCCGAATGTTTCGGGCCAGCGCCATTCCTGCCGATGAGCAGGGAGGAGATGGATCAGCTTGGCTGGGATTCCTGTGACATCATCATTGTTACCGGAGATGCCTACGTCGATCACCCGTCGTTCGGCATGGCGATCATTGGCCGGCTGCTGGAGTCTCAGGGCTTTCGCGTCGGGATCATTGCGCAGCCGAACTGGCAGTCCAAAGACGACTTCATGAAGCTCGGCGAGCCGAACCTGTTCTTCGGGGTTGCGGCGGGCAACATGGACTCGATGATCAACCGCTACACCGCGGACAAGAAAATCCGTTCCGATGACGCTTACACGCCAGGCGGTATGGCCGGCAAGCGTCCGGACCGCGCAAGCCTGGTTTACAGCCAGCGCTGCAAGGAAGCCTACAAGCACGTGCCGATCGTCCTTGGCGGCATCGAAGCTTCCCTGCGCCGCATCGCCCACTACGACTATTGGCAGGATCGCGTGCGTAACTCGATCCTGATCGACGCCAGCGCTGACATTTTGCTGTACGGCAACGCCGAGCGCGCGATTGTCGAAGTCGCTCAGCGTCTGTCCTACGGGCACAAGATCGAAGACATCACCGACGTGCGCGGCACCGCGTTCATCCGTCGCGATACGCCGAAAGACTGGTACGAAGTCGATTCGACGCGCATCGATCGTCCGGGCAAGGTCGACAAGATCATCAACCCGTACGTGAACACCCAGGACACCCAGGCCTGCGCCATCGAGCAGGAAAAAGGCCCGGTCGACGATCCGCAGGAAGCCAAGGTCGTACAGATCCTGGCCAGCCCGCGCATGACCCGCGACAAGACCGTGATTCGTTTGCCGTCGGTTGAAAAGGTGCGTGGCGACGCCGTTCTGTATGCCCACGCCAACCGCGTGCTGCACTTGGAAACCAACCCGGGCAACGCCCGTGCGCTGGTGCAGAAGCATGGCGAAGTCGACGTCTGGTTCAACCCGCCGCCGATTCCGATGACCACCGAAGAAATGGACTACGTGTTCGGCATGCCGTACGCGCGTGTTCCGCACCCGGCGTACGGCAAGGAGAAGATCCCGGCCTACGACATGATCCGTTTTTCGGTGAACATCATGCGTGGCTGCTTCGGCGGCTGCACCTTCTGCTCGATCACCGAGCACGAAGGCCGGATCATCCAGAACCGTTCCGAAGAGTCGATCATTCGCGAAATCGAAGAGATCCGCGACAAGGTGCCAGGCTTCACCGGCGTCATTTCCGACCTCGGCGGCCCGACCGCGAACATGTACCGCATCGCCTGCAAAACGCCGGAAATCGAATCCGCGTGCCGCAAGCCATCCTGCGTGTTCCCGGGCATCTGCCCGAACCTGAACACCGACCACTCGTCGCTGATTCAGCTGTACCGTAGCGCCCGTGCGTTGCCGGGTGTGAAGAAGATTCTGATTGCTTCCGGTCTGCGTTACGACCTCGCGGTCGAGTCGCCGGAGTACGTCAAAGAGCTGGTGACCCACCACGTCGGTGGTTACCTGAAGATCGCCCCGGAACACACCGAGGAAGGTCCGCTCAACCAGATGATGAAACCGGGCATCGGCAGCTATGACAAGTTCAAGCGCATGTTCGAGAAGTACACCAAGGAAGCGGGCAAAGAGCAGTACCTGATTCCGTACTTCATCGCCGCCCACCCGGGCACCACCGACGAAGACATGATGAACCTCGCGCTGTGGCTCAAGGGCAATGGCTTCCGCGCCGACCAGGTGCAAGCGTTCTACCCGTCGCCGATGGCCACCGCCACCGCGATGTACCACTCGGGCAAGAACCCGCTGCGCAAGGTTACCTACAAGAGCGACGGCGTGACCATCGTCAAGAGCGAGGAGCAGCGTCGTCTGCACAAGGCGTTCTTGCGTTATCACGACCCGAAAGGCTGGCCGATGCTGCGTGAAGCGCTGATTCGCATGGGACGCGCTGATTTGATCGGTTCGGGCAAGGATCAGTTGATCCCGACGCATCAGCCGGCCACCGACAGCTACCAGAGCGCCCGTCGCAAGAACTCGACGCCAGCCGGCAGCCATAAAGTGGCGAAGGAAGGCAAAGAGAAGACCACCAAGATTCTCACTCAGCACACCGGTTTGCCCCCGCGTGCCAGTGATGGCGGTAATCCTTGGGACAAGCGTGAGCAGGCCAAGGCCGCGGCGTTTGCCCGTAACCAGCAGGCGGCGAAAGAGCGTAAAGACGCCGCGAAAGGCAAAGGGCCGAAACCGACCCGCAAGCCGGTCGTACCGCGCTAAAGAAAAACGCCAACCTTCGGGTTGGCGTTTTGCATTTTCGGGGGATGGATTTTTGTCGTCTGCAAGATCCATCCCCCTCACCCCAGCCCTCTCCCCCAATGGGGGCGAGGGGGAAGGGAGCAGATCTCCATGCTTTTCAAACCTGAGTTCGACTCAAGACTTTCAAGTCGGCGTATCTTGAACATCCACCTCGATCAGTCCCCTCTCCCTCCGGGAGAGGGCTAGGGTGAGGGAGGCTCTTCGCAACATTTACGTGCAATCAGCCCAAACCATTTCCCCGCATCGCCCGATTTTGGTGCTGTACTGCCCTAAGCATTCCGGGAAAGCGCCCAAGCCTCTGCATGGCATAAGTCTTGCGCGCTTTCGAATACGCTTAGGCTCGCAGGAGGCACGCCGTGTCGATTCATGTCGCATTGCATCACGTCACGCATTACCGCTACGACCGCGCTGTCGAACTCGGCCCGCAGATCGTTCGCCTGCGCCCGGCCGCCCACAGCCGCACGCGGATTCTGTCGTATGCGCTGAAAGTCTCGCCCGAGCAGCATTTCATCAACTGGCAGCAGGATCCGCAGGGCAACTACCTTGCCAGATTGGTGTTCCCCGAGAAAACCAATGAGCTGCGCATCGAAGTCGATCTGCTCGCCGAGATGGCGGTGTTCAATCCGTTCGACTTCTTCCTCGAACCCTACGCCGAGAAAATCCCTTTCGCCTACGCCGCCGATGAGCGCAAGGAACTGGCGCCGTACCTCGAAACCCTGCCGCTGACGCCGACATTCAAAGCCTATCTGGACGCCATTGATCGCACGCCGTTGCCGGCGGTGGACTTCCTGGTCGCGCTCAACCAGCGCTTGAGCGAAGACATCGGTTACCTGATCCGCATGGAGCCGGGCGTGCAGACCCCGGAGCACACCCTCGAACACGCCTCTGGTTCCTGCCGGGATTCGGCGTGGCTGCTGGTGCAATTGCTGCGCAACCTCGGCTTGGCGGCGCGGTTTGTTTCCGGCTATCTGATTCAACTGACCGCCGACGTGAAAAGTCTCGACGGCCCGTCCGGCACCGAAGTGGATTTCACCGATCTGCACGCCTGGTGCGAGGTGTATCTGCCGGGCGCCGGCTGGATCGGTCTGGATGCGACGTCCGGGCTGTTCGCCGGTGAGGGGCATATCCCGTTGGCCTGCAGTCCCGATCCGTCCTCGGCGGCGCCGATCAGCGGCTTGGTCGAACCCTGCGAATGTGAGTTCAGCCACGAAATGTCGGTCGAACGGATCTGGGAGGCGCCGCGCGTCACCAAGCCCTACACCGATGACCAGTGGCTGGCGATTCAGGCGCTGGGGCGGCAGATCGATGCCGACCTGCTGGCGGACGACGTGCGCCTGACCATGGGTGGCGAGCCGACCTTTGTATCGATTGACGACCCGGATGGCGCCGAGTGGAATACTGCCGCACTGGGGGAGGCCAAGCGCCAACTCTCCGCCGAACTGTTCCAAAGAATGCGCAAACATTACGCCCCGCAGGGCCTGGTGCATTTTGGTCAGGGCAAATGGTATCCCGGCGAGCAATTGCCGCGCTGGTCGCTCAATTGCTACTGGCGCCGCGACGGCGTGCCGATCTGGCACAACAACGCGCTGATCGCTGACGAGCAGCAGGACTATGGCGCCAATGGCGAACTCGCCGGACGCTTTCTGGCCAGTGTTGCCGAACGCCTGAAGTTGCCCACACGTTTTGTCTTCCCGGCCTACGAGGACCATTTCTATTACCTCTGGCGCGAGGGCACATTGCCGAGCAACGTCAGTGCCGAAGATTCGCGTCTGGAGGAGCCGCTGGAGCGCGCCCGGCTGCGCAAAGTCTTCAGTCAGGGCCTGAACAAGGTGATCGGTCAGGTGCTGCCGCTGGCGCGTACCGCCAAGGGCGATCAATGGCAGAGCGGGCGCTGGTATCTGCGTGATGAGCATTGCCGCTTGGTCCCGGGGGATTCACCGCTGGGCTATCGTCTGCCACTGGGGTCGCAACCCTGGGTGAAGGCCGCCGAGTATCCGTTTATTCATCCACAGGATCCGAATCAGGATTTCCCCGAGCTGCCGCAAGCAGCGCAGCTCAATAGTCCGGGCGAGGCGGCGACGCCCGACGAGCGCGTGCCGAAGATCGATGAGTCTGCTGATTGGCTGACCCGCACCGCATTTTGCGCCGAGGCGCGCGAGGGGCGTTTGTACCTGTTCATGCCGCCGCTGGAGCGGGTCGAGGATTATCTGGAACTGGTGGCGGCCATCGAAGCCACCGCCGAAGAGTTGCGTTGCCCGGTGCTGCTGGAAGGCTACGAGCCGCCCAGTGATCAGCGCTTGAACAATTTCCGCATCACTCCCGATCCGGGTGTGATCGAGGTCAACGTGCAACCCTCGGCGACATGGGACGAACTGGTCGAGCGCACCGAGTTTCTGTATGAAGAGGCGCGCCAGACGCGTCTGACCACCGAGAAATTCATGATCGATGGTCGCCACACGGGTACCGGCGGCGGTAATCATTTCGTCCTCGGTGGCGCGACGCCGGCGGATTCACCGTTTCTGCGTCGCCCGGATCTGTTGCGCAGCCTGATCAGTTACTGGCACAACCATCCGTCACTGTCGTATCTGTTCTCCGGGTTGTTCATTGGCCCGACGTCCCAGGCGCCACGTGTCGACGAGGCGCGCAATGACGCGCTGTACGAACTGGAAATCGCTTTCGCGCAGATGCCGGAGCCGGGCGAGGAGTGCGCGCCATGGCTGGTCGATCGACTGCTGCGTAACTTGCTGATTGACGTCACCGGCAACACGCACCGTGCCGAATTCTGCATCGACAAACTCTACTCACCGGACGGCGCCACCGGACGTCTTGGTTTGCTGGAGTTGCGCGCCTTTGAAATGCCGCCCCATGCGCGCATGAGTCTGGCCCAGCAGTTGCTGTTGCGAGCACTGGTTGCGCGGTTTTGGCGGGAACCTTATGCGCCGCCGAAACTGGCGCGCTGGGGCACTGAGCTGCACGACCGTTTCCTGCTGCCGCACTTTATCGAACAGGACTTCGCCGACGTCATCGTCGAACTCAACAGCGCCGGTTATCCGCTGCGCGCGGAATGGTTCGCCGCGCATCTGGAATTTCGTTTTCCCAAGGTCGGCGATTATGCGGTCAACGGCATCGAACTGGAGCTGCGGCAGGCGCTGGAGCCTTGGCATGTGTTGGGCGAGGAGGGCACGGCGGGCGGCACGGTGCGTTACGTTGATTCATCGCTGGAGCGCCTGCAGGTCAAGCTCAAAGGCTTGCCGCCGCAGCGTTATCTGCTGACCTGTAATGGCATCGCCGTGCCGTTGCATCCGACCGGGCGGGTAGGCGAGTTCGTTGCCGGTGTGCGTTATCGCGCGTGGCAACCCGCCAACTGTCTGCAACCGACAATACCCGTGCACGCGCCGTTGGTGTTTGACTTGCTCGATACCTGGATGGGCCGGTCGCTGGGCGGTTGTCAGTACCACGTCGCCCATCCGGGGGGACGCAATTACGAGACATTGCCGGTCAATGCCAACGAAGCCGAGAGCCGGCGGATGGCGCGGTTTTTCCGCGTCGGACACACGCCGGGAAAACTTCCTGTACCGAATGTGGAAATCAGTGACGAGCTACCGATGACAATCGATTTGCGACGTTTCTAAGGCCTACGCGACACGCGGATTTTTCGTATATCCGCGCGTCATCTGCCTGCGTTAGTCTGACCGTTCCCTGCTGTCTGCCGAGCTTTCCATGCCTGACCTGCTAGACCGCTACCCGCTCACGGCGGGCACTTATCACGAACTGCTCGACGGCAGTGGCGCGGTGCGCCCGCACTGGCGACGGCTGTTCGATCAGTTGCAGCGCAGCACGCCGGCACAACTGGTGCAGCGTCAGGCCTTGCTGGCGCGGCAGATTCAGGAAAACGGCGTTACCTATAACGTCTATGCCGACCCGAAAGGCGCGGACCGGCCGTGGGAACTGGATCTGCTGCCCCATGTGATTGCCGCAGATGAATGGCAGCAGTTGTCGGCCGGGATCGCTCAGCGTGCGCGACTGCTCAATGCGGTGTTGGCTGATTTGTACGGGCCGCAGCGGCTGATCCGCGAAGGCTTGCTGCCGGCAGAACTGGTCTTTGGTCACAACAATTTTCTTTGGCCGTGTCAGCACATCGCACCGCCGGAGGACGCATTTCTGCATCTTTACGCTGTGGATCTGGCGCGCACCCCGGACGGGCGCTGGTGGGTTACGGCGGATCGCACACAAGCACCCTCGGGCGCCGGTTATGCCCTGGAAAACCGCACCATTGTGTCTCGTGCCTTTCCCGAGTTGTATCGCGATCTGAAGGTGCAACATCTGGCCGGGTTCTTCCGCACATTGCAGGAAACCCTTACGCGACAGGCGCCGTGTGACGATGGCGCACCGCTGGTGGTGCTGCTCACGCCGGGGCGTTTCAACGAAAGCTATTTTGAACATTTGTATCTGGCGCGCCAGCTCGGTTACCCGCTGGTCGAAGGCGGTGACCTGACGGTGCGCGACGCCACGGTCTATCTGAAAACTCTCAGTGGCCTGCGTCGGGTACACGCGATCATGCGCCGCCTCGACGATGATTTTTGTGATCCGCTGGAACTGCGCACGGACTCGGCACTTGGCGTGCCCGGGCTGCTCGAAGCGGTGCGTCAGGGCCGCGTACTGGTCGCTAACGCACTGGGCAGCGGTGTGCTGGAATCGCCGGGATTGCTCGGGTTTCTGCCGAAGATCAATCAATACCTGTTCGGCGAAGAATTGATACTGCCGTCCATCGCAACGTGGTGGTGCGGCGAGGCACCGGTTTTGGCGCAGGCGCTGGAAAAACTGCCGGAATTGTTGATCAAACCGGCGTTTCCTTCACAAACGTTCGCGCCCGTGTTCGGCCGTGATCTGGGTGAAAAGCAGCGTCAGGAGCTTGCCGAGCGCATGCAGGCACGGCCTTATGCCTATGTGGCGCAAGAATTGGCTCAGCTGTCCCAGGCGCCGATCTGGCAGGCAGAAAACGGCCAACTGCAACCCCGCGCAATCGGCATGCGCATGTACGCGGTAGCCAGTGGTGAGGGTTATCGCGTGCTTCCCGGTGGCCTGACCCGGGTGGCGGCCGATGCCGATGCCGAAGTGGTGTCGATGCAGCGCGGTGGCGCCAGCAAGGACACTTGGGTGCTCGGTGATCGCCCGCCCAGTGGCGAACAGTGGAAGACTCAACGCAACGTCGGTGTGCATGATCTCGTCCGGCGCGATCCGTATCTGCCCTCACGGGTGGTGGAAAACCTGTTCTGGTTCGGCCGTTACTGCGAGCGCTGTGATGACAGCGCGCGGCTGCTGCGGATCATGCTCGCGCGGTATGTCGATGGTGATGACCCGCAAGCGTTGCAGGCGGCGGTCGACCTCGGTGAGCGGCTGACGCTGCTGCCGGACGAAGGTGAACTGCCGGAGCGACTGTTGGCGGCACTGCTCGGTGAGGACTGGTCATTCAGTCTGCGCTCCAACCTGCAACGCTTGCAGTGGGCGGCTTCACAGGTGCGCGGCAAGCTCTCGCGGGAGAACTGGCAGGCGTTGGTCGAGTTGCAACGCGAAGCGATGGAGCTGGACACCGACGAACCTGACTTCGGCGAACTGCTGGATTTTCTCAACCGGCTGGTGATGTCGCTGGCGGCGCTGTCTGGATTTGCCCTCGACGACATGACCCGCGACGAAGGCTGGCGCTTTCTGATGATTGGCCGGCGTATCGAACGTCTGCAATTTCTCAGCAGCAGCCTCGCGGCTTTTCTGCGTGGTGCCGGGGCGTTCGATCAAGCGGGACTGGAATGGTTGCTGGAACTGGGCAACAGCAGCATCACCTATCGCTCACGTTATCTGGCCGTGGCGCAATTGATTCCAGTGCTCGACCTGTTGCTGCTCGACGAGCAGAACCCGCACGCGGTGTTGTTCCAGTTGAAACTGGTGACCCGCACGTTAAAGCGCTTGAATGACGATTTCGGTGTCCCACGGGAAGCGGGGTTGCCGCAGTTGGTCGAGCGTCTTGCACGTTTTGATCTGGGTTGCCTGGAGAATCCATTGTTCGGGGAGTCCAGCGTCCGCGCCGCGCTCACTGGCCTTGCCGATCTTCTGCAGGACATTGCCGACGCCAGTGGCCAGGTCTCGGATCGTCTGGCCCTGCGCCATTTCGCCCATGTCGATGACGTTAGCCAACGCACGGTGTCCGTCTGATGAGTGCTCGATACCAGATCTTCCACGACACCTGTTACCACTACGACAGCCCGGTGTCCCTGGCGCAGCAACTGGCCCACTTGTGGCCGCGTGAATGTGCCTGGCAGCGCTGTACCGAACAGCAATTGCTCATCAGTCCGGACCCGACAGCGCGGCGCGATGAACTGGATGTGTTCGGCAATCCGTTGACCCGACTGGCCTTTGAGCGGCCGCATGACGAATTGCAGGTCAATGCACAACTCACCGTTGAAGTGCTGGCGCGGCCGACGCTGGATTTCAATCAGTCGCCCGCCTGGGAGCAGACCCGCGATGCGCTGACCTACAGCAGTCAGCCAGTGTCCGCCGAGTTGCTCGAAGCCTGCCGTTACCGGTTCCAGTCACCCTACGTGCATTTGAAACGCAGCTTTGTCGAGTTCTCGCAGAGCTGTTTCCCGGCGGGTCGCCCGTTGCTGTTGGGCGTGCAGGACTTGGTGCAGAAGATCTTCAGCGAATTCACCTTCGACGCCGAGGCGACCCAAGTGGCGACGCCCTTGGTGGAAGTGCTGGAGCGGCGACGCGGGGTTTGTCAGGACTTCGCGCACTTGCTGTTGGCCTGCGTGCGTTCGCGAGGGCTGGCGGCGCGATATATCAGTGGTTACCTACTGACGCAGCCGCCACCGGGACAACCACGCTTGATCGGTGCTGATGCTTCGCATGCCTGGGTGTCGGTGTTTTGCCCGGTGCTGGGCTGGGTGGATTTTGATCCGACCAACAATGTGCGGCCGGCGCTGGAACACATCACGCTGGCGTGGGGGCGGGACTTCTCAGATGTTTCGCCGTTGCGCGGGGTGATCCTTGGCGGCGGCAATCACGACCCGGAAGTGCGCGTCACCGTGATGCCGCTGGATTAACGCAGATCAAACTGTAGGAGTGAGCCTGCTCGCGAAGGCGTCAGGTCAGTCAACTTATATGTGATTGATACACCGCTTTCGCGAGCGGGCTCGCTCCCACATGGGAATTGGGTGCACTTGGGAGGGGAAGGGCTGTGAGGGCCGGCGGTGAAACCGCCAGCCCCGTCACAAATCCGCAGGGTCTGATTCGATCATCAAACCCGGTGGGGCTCAGGCGTCGGGCGCCTGATCTTTCGGTGTTTCAGTTGCATCAACATCATCTTCCGTTGCCACTTCACCCTCAGGGTTCAGTGCTGCTTCTTCAGCGGTTTGTTTCTTGCGCTGAAGCTTTTCCTCTTTCTTCTGTTCCTTTGCCAGGTCTCGTTGACGTTTGGCGAAGGAGTAATTGGGTTTGGCCATGGGCGTTCCTCTTGGTCGAAGGTGAGGTTGAGCGGCGCGTATTCTGCCCTGTATCGGTGCCTTGCGGTTAGCCGGGTTTTTGCTCGACCCATTTGGGCGTGACGGTCGGCTTCCAGTTATCCAGAGCATCGAGCAGTGTTTGCGGCGATTCGCTCACTTGCAGCATGTCACGGTGTGGCGCGCGAACGAAGCCTTCGCCGACGATATGGTCAAGAAAAGCGGTAAGTTTGCTGTAGAAACCGTTCACTTCGAGCAGGCCCAACGGTTTGCCGTGGTAGCCGAGCTGGCCCCAGGTCCAGACTTCGAACAGCTCTTCCAGCGTGCCGAGACCGCCGGGCAGGGCGATGAACGCATCGCTCAGCTCAGCCATGCGCGCCTTGCGCGCGTGCATACCGTCGACCACTTCCAGGCGCGTCAGGCTCTTGTGGCCGATTTCCTTGTCCATCAGGCTTTGCGGGATGATGCCGATCACTTCGCCGCCAGCGGCCAGCGCAGCGTCGGCAACGATGCCCATCAAGCCCACAGCACCACCGCCGTAGACCAGGGTCAACTTGCGTTCAGCCAAGGCCCGGCCAAGGGCAATGGCGGCTTCGGTGTAAGCCGGATCAGTGCCAGCATTGGCACCGCAAAATACACATACAGATTTCAGAGACATGCCTTCCTCCTGGGTCAATCCGTCACAGGGTAATGGCTGGCACGCCGTGATCCAAGGCCTAAACTTCGCGTTCCGGCGATTCAAAGGTACCGCTGGCGCCACAGGCGTAAGCGGCGAGCAAACTGCACAACAGACCGTTAAAGAACATGACAGGCACTCCGTCTCAGTAGATGCGCCGATCATAGGGCCGGCCGGGAATTCTGGCCGTTAGATTGTGTCGATGAGTGTCATAGCCTGAAAGTTGTATACAATTTTTGACTCAAGTCATAGGAACTTGCGAAGATTTCAGGCAGTCTTTCCACCATTCGTGTCTTTGTTAACCCTGCCTTGGAGATTCACCATGTTTTCCAAAGTTGTTGCGGTATCCCTGCTGGCGCTGGCCAGCAGCCAATTGATGGCTGCCGAGTGCAAAACCACCGTTGACTCCACCGATCAGATGTCCTTCAACACCAAGGAAATCGTGATCGACAAGAGCTGCAAGACCTTCACCGTCGAACTGACCCACTCCGGCAGCCTGCCGAAGAACGTGATGGGCCATAACCTGGTGATCAGCAAAGAAGCTGACATGCAGCCAATCGCTACCGCAGGCCTGGCCGCCGGTATCGACAAGAACTACCTGCCAGAAGGTGACGCGCGCATCATCGCCCACACCAAAATCATCGGCGCCAAGGAGACTGATTCGCTGACCTTTGACGTGGCCAAGATTGCTGATGGTGGCTACGGCTTCTTCTGCTCGTTCCCTGGCCACATCTCGATGATGAAAGGCACGATTACTGTTAAGTAAGCCGTTCAACCGCGTCATCGTTCTTCGCGAGCAAGCTCGCTCCCACAGGTTTCAGTTGTTCACAAATGCTGTGTCCGACAGCGAACCATGTGGGAGCGAGCTTGCTCGCGAAGGGGCCATCAGCATCAACTGATGTCTGGGCCAAAGAAAAGCCCGCTGAGGATCACTCCTCAGCGGGCTTTTTCATGCCATCAGCACTTACGGCGCAAACGGCATCACGCGTTTGTGATGGGTCTTGTTGTAGGTCGCGACGATGATGTCGAACGCTTCCTGGCGCACTGGCTCACCGTGCAGGAACGCGTCGATCTCGGCATACGTCACACCATGGGACGCTTCGTCCGGTTTGCCCGGCGACAGGTCTTCCAGATCCGCCGTCGGGACTTTCTCGACCAGCGACTCCGGCGCACCAAAGCTGCGCGCAATCGCCCGCACCTGATTCTTCACCAGACCGCTGAGCGGGGCCAGATCGCAGGCGCCGTCACCGAACTTGGTGAAGAAACCCATCACCGCTTCCGCCGCATGATCGGTGCCGATCACCAGACCGTGCGCCGCGCCGGCGATGGTGTACTGAGCAACCATGCGCATCCGCGCTTTGGTGTTGCCGAGCACGAAATCCACCGACACCGCGTGCTTGCCTTCAAACGCCGCCACTTCACTGGCCAGCGACTTTACCGCCGGGCCGATATTGACGGTGTGGCGCTCGTCCGGGGCGATGAAGTCCACCGAGGCCTGGGCGTCGTGTTCATCGAACTGGGTTTCGTACGGCAGACGCACGGCGATGAATTTGTAGCTGTTGTCGCCGGTCTGGTCGCGCAGCTCACGCATCGCGCGTTGGGCCAGCAGGCCTGCGGTCAGCGAGTCGACGCCACCGCTGATGCCGAGCACCAGCGTCTTGAGCCCGGAATTGACCAGACAATCCTGAATAAAGGTAATGCGCCGGGCGACTTCGGCCTGCAGGGCCTTGTAGTCGGCGAACGGCGGTTGCACCTTGAGCTGTTCAGCAATCTCACGCTGTACGGCTTGCATGAATTCACTCCTTGCTAGATAGAGGATCGGCAGGAACCTGGAACACGTGTCGCAAATAGGCGACGAAATTCGGGTCTTTGCAGTGGGACTTGCCTGGCTCGTCGGAGATCTTCGCCACCGGTTGGCCGTTGCAGGCAGTCATTTTAAGCACGATGCTCATCGGTTCGACACCCGGAATGTCACAGGTGAGGTTGGTGCCGATGCCGAAGCTGACGTTGATCCGACCGTGCAGCGCGCGGAAGATCTCCAGCGACTTGGGCAGGGTCAGGCTGTCGGAAAACACCAACGTCTTGCTCATCGGGTCGATGCCAAGCCTGTGATAGTGCGCGATGCATTTTTCGCCCCACACCACAGGATCGCCGGAGTCATGGCGCAGGCCGTCGAACAGCTTGGCGAAGAACAGATCGAAATCGCCGAGGAAGGCATCGGTGGTAATGCAGTCGGTGAGGGCGATCCCTAGCAGGCCACGATATTCGCGAACCCAGCAATCGAGTGCGGCGATCTGGCTGTCGATCAGCCGTGGACCAAGTTGTTGATGGGCCATGATCCATTCGTGAGCCATGGTGCCCAGCGGTTTCATGTCCAGTTCACGGGACAGGTGCACGTTGCTGGTGCCGACGAAGCGCCCGGGGAAGTCGTGTTTGAGTACATTCACCACTTCAGCCTGCACGCCATACGAAAAGCGTCGACGGGTGCCGAAATCGGCGACTTGCAGTTGCGACAACTCATCGGCTGAGGCATTGGCGGTCAGCCAGTCGAACTTGCGATAGAGCTGTTCGCGCGCCTGTTCGAGCACGGTTTCGCGGTAGCGATAGCGGTTGCGCACTTCGCTGACGATGGCCAGCAATGGCACTTCGTAGAGGATTACATGCAGCCACGGCCCGCGCAGACGGATGAACAGCTCGCCGTTTTCGATGCCGGTGTGCACGTAGCGCAAGTTGAAGCGGAACAACCCGAGAAAGCGCAGAAAGTCCGGTTTGAGGAAGCTGATCCGCTCAAGGAAACTCAGCTGATCGGCGCTCAGGCTTAGCTCGGCCAGCCGCTCGATCTGAAAACGGATCTCGGCCAGATACGGGCGCAGATCCTCGCTGTTACGGCAACGGAACTCCCATTCGACTTCGACGTTGGGGTAGTTGTGCAGCACCGCCTGCATCATCGTCAGTTTGTAGAAGTCGGTGTCGAGCAGGTTCTGCACGATGCGATCGGCAAACACACTCTCGCTCATAACGGGGTCTCCAGGTGCGCCGCGCCTGTGCGCGGTCTCAAACAATGGCGCTAGTGGCGCATATCAGCGGTGGGGATTGCCAGCATTTTTTGACAACGCATCAGATCCAATGTGGGAGCGAGCTTGCTCGCGAAGGCGTCATTTCAGCCGACATTGATATTGAATGTGTCGGCCTCTTCGCGAGCAAGCTCGCTCCCACAGGGAGTGAAGGCAGCTTCACGCTGGGCTATCGATCTGCTCGAGCATCCATTTCACAAAATCCCGCACCTTCGGTACTTCCGCCGCATGCTCCGGATACGCCAGGTAATAGGCGTCGGTGCTGGGCATCGCATGCTGCCAGGGAATGACCAGTTTGCCGTCGGCCAATTCCTCTTCCACCAGAAACCGTGGCAATAACGCCACACCGCAGCCGACCTGCGCGGCACGAATGCACATATAAAAGGTTTCGAAACGTGGCCCGTGGTAGCTGTGTTCGGTCTGGTAACCCTGACTGTCGAACCAGTCGTGCCACGCTTGCGGGCGCGAGGCATTTTGCAGCAGGACCAGATCGGTGAGTTGCGTCGGATCAGTGAACGGCGTGTCCGGCAGGCTGCCCGGCGCGCAGACCGGTACCAGCTCTTCGCCGAACAACTTCAGGCATTCAGTGCCGGGCCGCGAACCCTGACCGAAATAGAACGCCAGGTCGCTGCGTCCTTGCAGCAGGTCATCGGCTTCCTGTTCGTTGCACAAGTCCAGATGGATTGACGGATGGCGCAATCGCCAGCCTTTCAAACGCGGCACCAGCCAGCGCGCGCCGAAGGTCGACGGCGTCGATACTCGCAGGACTTCGGTTTCGCCGCCGTAGGAACGCAGGTAATGGGTCGACATCTCAACCTGCGTGAGGATTTTTCGTACTTCAACCAGGTACAGATCCCCGGCCGGAGTCATCTGCAAACGCCGACGCACGCGGAGGAACAACAAGTGCTGTAACAATTCTTCCAACTGCGCGACCTGCTTGCTGACCGCGCTCTGGGTCAGGTTCAGCTCCTCGGCGGCGCGGGTAAAACTCAGGTGCCGGGTCACGGCCTCGAAACACTGCAGGGCGGTGATCGACGGCAAGTGGCGTTTGTTGAGCATGGCTGATCCTTTTCTTGTCTTTCTATGCCCAGCATGAATAAACGGAATGATATCTCGCGTAAAGGTCGTTTGTTGACTCGCCATTGTGACGCTACAACTAAAGGCCTGCCCGGTCGCGAAAAAGCGTCCGCACACATTCAGTTTTTTGCTTGAGGAGTGACCCATGGTTGCCGCATTGCTTGATCGTCTTGGTGTGAACCCGGCCCTTTTTCAGAACGGCAAAGTGCCGGTGCATTCACCGATCGACGGCAGCCGCATTGCTGCCGTGAACTGGGAAGGTCCGGCCGAAGTCGAGCAGCACATCAGTCGCGCAGATCATGCGTTCGAGCAATGGCGCAAGGTGCCAGCTCCGCGTCGCGGCGAACTGGTGCGTCAGTTCGGTGAAGTGTTGCGCGAATACAAGGCTGATCTCGGCGAGCTGGTTTCCTGGGAGGCCGGCAAGATCACTCAGGAAGGCTTGGGTGAAGTGCAAGAGATGATCGACATCTGCGATTTCGCCGTCGGCCTGTCCCGCCAATTGTACGGTTTGACCATCGCCTCGGAGCGTCCGGGCCACCACATGCGCGAAACCTGGCATCCGCTGGGCGTGGTCGGCGTGATCAGTGCGTTCAACTTCCCGGTGGCGGTGTGGGCGTGGAACACCACGCTGGCGCTGGTCTGCGGCAACCCGGTGGTGTGGAAACCGTCGGAGAAAACCCCGCTGACTGCGTTGGCCTGCCAGGCGCTGTTTGATCGTGTGGTGAAGAATTTTACCGATGCGCCGGCGAATCTTTGCCAAGTGATCATCGGTGGCCGCGACGCGGGCGAAGCGCTGGTCGATGACCCGCGTGTCGCCCTGATCAGCGCTACCGGCAGCACGCGCATGGGGCGCGAAGTGGCGCCGAAAGTCGCCGCGCGTTTCGCTCGCAGCATTCTGGAACTGGGCGGTAACAACGCGATGATCCTCGGCCCGAGCGCCGATCTCGACATGGCGGTGCGCGCGATTCTGTTCAGCGCCGTCGGCACGGCTGGTCAGCGCTGCACCACTCTGCGTCGTCTGATTGCCCATGAGTCAGTGAAGGAAGAAATCGTCACTCGCCTCAAGGCTGCCTACTCGAAAGTGCGCATCGGCAACCCGCTGGAAGGCAATCTTGTTGGTCCACTGATCGACAAGCACAGCTTCGAAAACATGCGGGACGCGCTGGAGCAGGCGTTGAGCGAGGGCGGTCGGGTGTTTGGCGGCAAGCGTCAGCTCGAAGATCAGTTTCCTAACGCCTATTACGTTTCGCCGGCCATCGTTGAAATGCCGGAGCAGAGCGATGTGGTCTGCAGCGAAACCTTCGCGCCGATTCTCTACGTGGTCGGTTACAGCGATTTCCAGGAAGCGCTGCGCCTGAACAACGCTGTACCTCAAGGCCTGTCGTCGTGCATTTTCACCACGGATGTGCGTGAAGCCGAGCAGTTCATGTCGGCGGTTGGCAGCGACTGCGGCATCGCCAACGTCAACATCGGCCCGAGCGGTGCCGAAATTGGCGGCGCGTTTGGTGGCGAGAAAGAAACCGGTGGCGGTCGTGAATCGGGCTCCGACGCATGGCGCGCCTATATGCGCCGCCAGACCAACACCGTGAACTACTCGCTGGAGTTGCCGCTGGCGCAGGGCATCACTTTCGACTGACAGGTGGAGATCGATCGTTCCCACGCTCTGCGTGGGAATGCTTCACCGGACGCTCCGCGTTCGCTTCTGGGACGCAGAGCGTCCCTGGCTGCATTCCCACGCAGAGCGTGGGAACGATCATTTTGCAGTGTTTGTTAGGTTTCTGTTGGAGTCTGGCAATGCCGTTACGCGAAGAATGTCTGTGGGAAACACTCACGCCGCACAGGCCGGATAACACCGCGCTCCGGGGCGAAGTCAAAGTTGATGTCTGCGTGATCGGCGCCGGGTTCACCGGTTTGTCGGCGGCGCTGCATCTGTTGGAAAAAGGCAAAAGCGTCTGTGTGCTGGAGGCTCATCGCGCCGGTCACGGCGGTTCGGGGCGCAACGTCGGGCTGGTCAATGCCGGCATGTGGATCCCGCCGGACGAGATCGAGACCGGTTTCGGCGAGGCGGTTGGCAGCCAGCTCAACCGCATGCTCGGGGCCGCACCGGCGCTGGTCTTCAGCCTTGTGGGTAAATACAACATCGATTGCCAGCTACGCCGCGAAGGCACCCTGCACATGGCGCACAACGCCAAGGGCGAGGCGGACCTGCGCAGTCGCGAACAGCAATGGAAACGCCGTGGCGCGCCGGTCGAACTGCTGACCGGCAAGGCCTGCGAGCAAGCCACCGGCACGCAAAAGATCGCTGCGGCTTTGCTCGATCGCCGCGCCGGTACGCTCAATCCGATGGCGTATGTCACCGGGCTGGCCAATGCGGTAAGCGGTCTCGGCGGGCAACTGTTCGATCATTCTCCGGTCACTCGGCTTGAGCGTCAGGGCTCAAACTGGTCAGTGCAGACTGAGCACGGTTCAGTATTGGCCGAACAAGTGGTCATCGCCTCCAACGCCTACACCGAAGGCGACTGGACCGAACTCAAGCGCAACTTCTTCCCCGGTTATTACTATCAGGTCGCTTCGGTGCCGCTAAGCGAAGACGCCGCCCAGGAAATCCTTCCGGGCGGGCAGGGCTCGTGGGATACGCGGCAGGTGTTGAGCAGCATCCGCCGCGACAAAGAAGGGCGGTTATTGCTCGGCAGCCTGGGCAACGGCAATCAGAAACCGACGTGGTTTCTCAAGGCCTGGGCTGATCGCGTGCAGCAGCATTACTTTCCCAATCTGAAACCCGTCGAGTGGGAATGCACCTGGACCGGGCGCATCGCATTCACGCCCGATCACCTCATGCGCCTGTTCGAACCGGCACCGGGTCTGGTGGCCGTCACCGGTTACAACGGCCGTGGCGTCACTACTGGCACCGTAGTCGGCAAAGCCTTCGCCGACTATTTGTGTCACGGCAATCCGCGAGCCCTGCCAATTCCCTTCGCACCGATGCAGCCCCTGGCTGGCGTGGGCTTGCGCAGTTGCCTGTACGAGGCCGGGTTCTCGCTGTATCACGCGGGCCAGTGCCTGCGCATCGTCATTTGAGTGTTGAAATATGTTGCCGGAAGCGGCGCTTTTCGATGCAGCGACTAGCCTGTAATGGTGCGGGTTGTAGCAGTCCCGCACCAGCAGTGTGCAGTTCGGTGACGCGGGCTGTTACAGGCTGGTTGCACGTCGTTTGGCGCCGCGGTTGCAATGATGGCGCGTGCGGGTTGCGCCTGAAAAAATAAATGGTTTCACCTTCCGCGGTTTAGACGGTTGCACGCCCAATGAAAATGGGAACGAAACAGTCGAAATAACAAGAAAGCAGCGACTTTTTGAAGAATAAAAAACCGATGGCACGGCCCTTGCTCAGAGCATTCAGTGAAGTGAAGTCGCAGTGCCAACTAAAAAAAACCTTGGAGCACCACCTCATGTCCCAGACGTTTTACAAGAAAGGCTTTCTGGCCCTCGCAGTGGCTACTGCGTTGGGTGTTTCTGCGTTTGCTCAAGCTGATGTGAAAATCGGTGTAGCGGGTCCAATGACGGGCGCCAACGCGGCATTTGGCGAGCAGTACATGAAGGGTGCACAGGCAGCGGCTGACGCGGTCAACGCGGCAGGTGGCGTTAACGGGGAGAAAATCGTTCTGGTCAAAGGCGATGACACCTGCGAACCGAAGCAGGCCGTGACGGTCGCCAAGGACCTGGTCAACCAGAAAGTCGCTGGCGTGGTCGGTCACTTCTGCTCTTCTTCCACCATTCCAGCCTCGGAAATCTACGACGAAGCCGGTGTGATCGCGATCACTCCGGGTTCCACCAACCCGCAAGTAACCGAGCGCGGCCTCAGCGCCATGTTCCGTATGTGCGGGCGTGACGACCAGCAAGGCATCGTCGCCGGCGACTACATTGTCGACGTGCTCAAGGGCAAAAAGGTTGCCGTGCTGCACGACAAGGACACCTACGGCCAAGGCCTGGCGGATGCCACCAAGGCTCAGCTTGAGAAGCGCGGCGTGAAGCCAGTGCTGTACGAAGGCCTGACCCGTGGCGAGAAAGACTTCAGCGCCGTGGTCACCAAGATCCGCGCGGCTGGCGCCGATGTCGTCTACTTCGGCGGTCTGCACCCGGAAGCCGGTCCACTGGTCAAACAACTGCGTACCGAAGGCCTGAAAGACGTCAAGTTCATGTCCGACGACGGCATCGTCACCGACGAACTGGTGACCACCGCTGGCGGCCCGCAATACGTTGACGGCGTGCTGATGACCTTCGGCGCCGACCCACGGCTGCTGCCGGAAAGTAAAACCGTCGTGGATGCCTTCCGCAAGGCCGGCACCGAACCAGAAGGCTACACCCTGTACGCCTACGCTTCTGTTCAGACCCTGGCAGCCGCTTTCAACGGCGCCAAGTCCAACAGTGGCGAGAAAGCTGCCGAGTGGCTGAAGGCCAATCCGGTGAAAACCGTCATGGGTGAGAAAGCCTGGGACAAGAAGGGCGACCTGAAAGTCTCCGACTACGTGGTGTACCAGTGGGACGCGACTGGCAAATATCACCAGCTGGAAAAACAGAAGTAAGGGCTGACGCGATCAGTTAACCCCCACCGATCCCCTGTGGGAGCGAGCTTGCTCGCGAATACGGGGTGTCAGTCGCCGTCACTGGTAGCTGATACACCGCTTTCGCGAGCAAGCTCGCTCCCACAAGGGGCCGGGGTGGTCGTTCTGATCGTGGCTGACATTGCTCCGACGTAAATCTGTATTTTTCCTAGAAGAACCGCACATCACCGGTGTGCAGGTTCTCACTGCGTGAGATTGCGTTATGGATGGTATTTTCCTGCAGCAACTGGTCAACGGCCTGACCCTCGGGTCGGTCTATGGCCTGATCGCCATCGGCTACACAATGGTCTACGGCATCATCGGCATGATCAACTTCGCCCACGGCGAGGTTTACATGATTTCCGCTTACCTGGCGGCAATCAGTCTGGCTCTGCTGGCTTACTTCGGTATCGAATCCTTCCCGCTGCTGATGCTCGGCACTCTGATCTTCACCATCGTCGTCACGGCGGTGTATGGCTGGGTCATTGAACGAGTCGCTTACAAACCCCTGCGCAACTCCACCCGACTGGCACCGCTGATCAGCGCCATCGGTATTTCCCTGATCCTGCAAAACTATGCCCAGATCAGCCAGGGTGCCCGCCAACAGGGTGTTCCGACGCTGCTGACCGGCGCCTGGCGCGTCGACATCGGCACTGGCTTCGTTCAGCTCACCTACACCAAGATTTTCATCCTGGTGGCCGCGTTCGTCGGCATGGGGCTGCTCACCTACGTAATCAAGTACACCAAGCTCGGCCGCATGTGCCGCGCCACTCAGCAAGACCGCAAGATGGCCTCGATCCTGGGGATCAACACCGACCGCGTTATCTCCTACGTGTTCATCATCGGTGCAGCCATGGCGGCATTGGCCGGCGTGCTGATCACCATGAACTACGGCACGTTCGACTTCTACGCCGGTTTCGTCATCGGCATCAAAGCCTTCACCGCAGCGGTACTCGGCGGGATTGGTTCGCTGCCGGGCGCGATGCTGGGCGGGATCATCCTCGGCATCTCCGAGTCGCTGTTCTCCGGTCTGGTCAACTCCGACTACAAAGACGTGTTCAGCTTCTCGCTGCTCGTACTTGTTCTGGTCTTCCGGCCGCAGGGCCTGTTGGGCCGTCCTCTTGTGTCGAAGGTGTAAGCGATGTCTTCAACCACCAAAAAAAGCATTGATGTCAAAAAAAGCCTGGTTGAGGCGATTCTGGCCGGCCTGATTGCCCTGATTGTTTTCGGGCCGATTGTCGGCGTCGTGCTCGAGGGTTACAGCTTCAACCTCGAACCGACCCGCGTGGCCTGGATCATCGGCGTTGTCATGATCGGCCGCTTTGCCCTCAGCCTGTTCCTGCAAACGCCCAAGGGTCTGAAAATTCTCGACGGATTCGAGAGCACCGGTTCCGGTGTGCATGTGCTGCCGGCCGATCACAAATCCTCACTGCGCTGGATCATCCCGCTGCTGATTGTGCTGGCCGTGATCGTGCCGTTTGTCTCCAACTCTTACCTGTTGGGCGTGGTCATCCTTGGGTTGATCTACGTGTTGCTGGGGCTCGGGCTGAACATCGTGGTCGGTCTGGCCGGTCTGCTCGACCTCGGTTATGTGGCGTTCTACGCCATCGGCGCCTACGGTCTGGCGCTCGGTTATCAGTACCTCGGCCTGGGCTTCTGGACCGTGCTGCCGTTGGCAGCGATTACGGCGGGCCTTGCCGGGTGCATCCTCGGTTTCCCGGTGCTGCGTCTGCATGGCGACTATCTGGCGATCGTGACCCTGGGCTTCGGTGAAATCATTCGCCTGATCCTCAACAACTGGTTGTCGCTGACGGGCGGCCCGAACGGTATGCCGGCACCGCTGCCGACGTTCTTCGGTCTGGAGTTCGGCAAACGGGCGAAGGATGGCGGGGTGCCGTTTCATGAGTTCTTCGGCATCGCCTATAACCCGGACGTGAAGTACTACTTCATCTACGCGGTGTTGTTCCTCGTGGTGCTGGCCGTGCTGTACATCAAGCATCGTCTGGTGAAGATGCCGGTGGGCCGCGCCTGGGAAGCCCTGCGCGAAGATGAAATCGCCTGCCGTTCGATGGGCCTCAACCACGTGTTGGTCAAGCTCTCGGCATTCACCATCGGTGCATCGACGGCCGGTCTCGCCGGGGTGTTCTTCGCCACCTACCAAGGCTTCGTCAACCCGACCTCGTTCACCTTTTTCGAATCGGCGCTGATCCTCGCCATCGTCGTACTCGGCGGCATGGGCTCGACCATCGGTGTGGTGATTGCAGCCTTCGTGCTGACCGTCGCCCCGGAATTGCTGCGCGGCTTCGCTGAATACCGCGTGCTGCTGTTCGGCATCCTGATGGTGTTGATGATGATCTGGCGACCACGCGGGCTGATCCGCATCAGCCGCACCGGGGTCACTCCACGCAAAGGTGCCATTCACTATGAGAGGACTGCGCCATGAGTGAAGTCGTACTCTCTGTTGAAAAACTGATGATGCATTTCGGTGGCATCAAGGCCTTGAGTGATGTCAGCCTGAAGGTCAAACGCAACTCGATCTTCGCCCTGATCGGCCCCAACGGCGCTGGCAAGACCACGGTGTTCAACTGCCTGACCGGGTTCTACAAGGCCTCGGGCGGCAAGATCGAACTCAATGTGCGCGGCCAGCAGACCAACGTCATCCAGTTGCTGGGCGAGTCGTTCAAGCCGACCGACTTCGTCTCACCGAAATCTTTCCTCAGCCGTCTGTATTACAAGATGTTCGGCGGTACGCATCTGGTGAACCGAGCGGGGCTGGCGCGGACATTCCAGAACATTCGCCTGTTCAAGGAAATGTCGGTGCTGGAAAATCTGCTGGTGGCCCAGCACATGTGGGTCAACCGCAACATGCTCGCCGGCATCCTCAACACCAAGGGCTACCGCAAGGCGGAGAGCGACGCGCTGGATGTCGCGTTCTACTGGCTGGAAGTGGTCGATCTGGTGGACTGCGCCAACCGTCTCGCCGGTGAGCTCTCGTACGGCCAACAGCGCCGTCTGGAGATCGCCCGGGCCATGTGCACGCGGCCGCAGATCATCTGCCTCGACGAACCGGCCGCCGGCCTCAACCCTCAGGAAACCGAAGCGCTGAGCGCGATGATCCGGCTGCTGCGCGACGAGCACGATCTGACCGTGGTGCTGATCGAACACGACATGGGCATGGTTATGAGCATTTCCGACCACATTGTGGTGCTGGACCACGGCATCGTCATCGCTGAGGGCGGGCCTGAAGCCATCCGTAATGACCCGAAAGTGATCGCCGCCTACTTGGGCGCCGATGAAGAGGAACTGGTATGACCCAACCGATCCTCGAACTCAAAGACCTCGACGTGTTCTACGGACCGATCCAGGCGCTCAAAGGTGTTTCGCTGCAGATCAATGAAGGGGAAACCGTCAGCCTGATCGGCTCCAATGGCGCGGGCAAGTCAACGCTGTTGATGTCGATCTTCGGCCAGCCACGGGCGGCGGGCGGGCAGATTCTTTATCAAGGCGTCGACATTACCCACAAGTCCTCGCACTACATCGCCTCCAACGGCATTGCGCAGTCACCGGAAGGGCGGCGGGTGTTCCCCGACATGACCGTCGAGGAAAACCTGCTGATGGGCACCATCCCGATTGGCGATAAGTATGCCAAGGAGGACATGCAGCGCATGTTTACGCTGTTTCCACGCCTGGAAGAGCGGCGCACGCAGCGGGCGATGACCATGTCCGGCGGTGAGCAGCAGATGCTCGCCATAGCTCGCGCGTTGATGAGTCGGCCGAAGCTGTTGCTGCTCGATGAGCCTAGCCTCGGGTTGGCGCCGATTGTGGTGAAGCAGATCTTCGCGACCCTGCGCGAATTGGCGAAAACCGGCATGACCATTTTCCTTGTCGAGCAGAACGCCAATCATGCGCTGAAGCTGTCGGACCGCGCGTATGTGATGGTCAACGGCGAGATTCGCCTGACCGGCACGGGTAAAGAGTTGCTGGTGAATGAGGAGGTGCGTAACGCCTATCTGGGCGGGCACTGATTCCGCGACGTTATGCACAGCCCCGGCGACGCGAGTCCTGGGGCTTTTTTATATCTCAAATTCACCGCAAACCCCTGTAGGAGTGAGCCTGCTCGCGATCGCGGTTTCCCATTCGCCATCACCGGTGACTGATATACCGCTATCGCGAGCAGGCTCACTCCTACAGTTGATCTGCGCCGGATTTCAGAATTGTGGAAAACAAATTCCCATAGCTGCCAAAGCGCGACATATAGACGCTGCAAATGGCTGTTTTTCCACAGTTTTGACTTGTCCCCGGTTACTGTGGAGCCGGCTGTGAATAACGTGGGTGTATCTGGCTGTACGCCTTGTAAACCGTGGCTTGCAAGTGTGTGGTTGTTTTTTGATCAAGCGTTTTTACGGGAGCGGAAGACGTCGTTGTCAACCTTTTTCTGGGTGATGCCTCAGCGGCCATTCCGGCTGAACAAGCCTGTGGATAAGTCTGTGATTAAACTCTGGAAAGACTGCGCTGAGCACCGTAATTACTGGCCTCGCGCAATCACTGTGATGACTGCACCGTCGTGCAAAATGCCATGTCCCGCACATCCGCCACTTCAGGGTCAAGCAAAAAACTTTCTATTTCGCCCGCAAAGCCTTGTGTGGCGCGGCTTTGCGCGATTGTACTTGCCCCCGGAAACTGTGGAAGGGACTGTGGATAACATGCGTGCACATGGCTACAGGCCACGGTGGCTATGGCGTCGGCAGGGATGGTTGTTTTTTGTACACTTTGTAGCAGTTGCCCGTGAGTGCCGGGCCGGGCATGCTGCCTGCTGATTTTCTATTCCAAGGGCTGCCTCGGCGGCCGAAGCAAGGAGAACACGATGTCCAACACCCTGTTTATCACCGGCGCGACGTCCGGATTTGGTGAAGCCTGTGCCCGCCGTTTTGCCGAGGCTGGCTGGAAACTGGTGCTGACCGGCCGTCGTGAAGAACGCCTCAATGCGTTGTGCGCCGAATTGTCGAAACAGACCGAAGTGCACGGTCTGGTCCTCGATGTGCGTGATCGCAAGGCGATGGAGGAGGCGATTGCCAACTTGCCGCCATCGTTCGCCAAGCTGCGTGGCCTGATCAACAACGCGGGTCTGGCGCTGGGCGTGGACCCGGCGCCGAAGTGCGATCTGGACGATTGGGACACCATGGTCGACACCAACGTCAAAGGCCTGATGTACGCAACCCGTCTGCTGCTGCCGCGCCTGATCGCCCATGGTCGTGGCGCTGGCATCGTCAACCTTGGCTCCATTGCCGGCAACTACCCGTATCCGGGCAGCCATGTGTATGGCGCGACCAAAGCGTTCGTTAAACAGTTCTCGCTGAATCTGCGTTGCGACTTGCAGGGCACCGGTGTGCGGGTCAGCAACATCGAGCCGGGGCTGTGCGAAAGCGAGTTCTCGCTGGTGCGTTTCGCAGGCGATCAGGAGCGTTACAACGCGACTTACGCTGGGGCTGAGCCGATCCAGCCGCAGGACATCGCCGAGACGATTTTCTGGGTGATGAATGCGCCGGCGCACATCAATATCAACAGCCTCGAGTTGATGCCGGTGAGCCAGACCTGGGCTGGTTTTGCCATTGAGCGGAACAAGGCTTAAGACCGCGCTGAAGCCATTCGCGAGCAGGCTCGCTCCCACATTTGATCGCGGTCTCATGTGGGAGCGAGCTTGCTCGCGAAGGGGCCGTCACAGGCAATAAATCCCGATAAGGTAAACTCCCCTCGCAACAACCCAACCGCACCCCGCGGTTTTCAAGGTTTTTCGAGGAGTCAAAGTGAGTAACCGAGGTGAGCAGGCACTGCTCAAACAATCGACCATTCTGATGTTGGCGGTGGCGATTGCCGGGATCGTCACCGGTTTTGTTTCAGGTTCGCAATCCATCCTGTTCGATGGTTTTTTCTCGCTGATCGCAACGTTCATCAAAGTCCTGATGCTGATCACCGCCAAGCTGATCGCCAAGCAAAGCAACCACCGTTTCCAGTTCGGTTTCTGGCATCTGGAGCCGATGGTGCTGCTGATCGAAGGCAGCTTCCTGATGTTGATCGCGATCTACGCGTTCCTCAACGGCGTGTTCGGCATCATCAACGGTGGCCGCGACATCGAGTTGGGACTGGTGATCATTTATGCGGCGGTGTTTACCGTGGTCGAGTTCGCCTACTTCTTCTACGTGCGCCAACGTAATCGCAAGCTCAAATCCAGCCTGATCCAGTTCGACAACATCAGTTGGCTGGTGGACGCGATGCTGTCCGTGGGCCTGCTGATCAGTTTCCTCGCGGCGCTGCTGCTCAAGTCTCAGGGCTATGGCCAGTGGGCGGTGTATGTCGACCCGTTGATCCTGATCGTGCTGGCGCTGACCATGTTGCCGCCGGCGTTCAAGATCCTTGGCCCGGCCTTACGCGATGTGCTGGGGATCGCCCCGGACACGCTGGATGATCAGGTGCGCCAGGTAATGGATGCAGCGAAAACCGAGCATGGTTTCGACGATTACGTGTCGTACGTGCAGAAGCACGGGCGGGCACGGTTTATCGAGATTCATGTGGTGTTGCCGGCGGATTATGCGTTGAGCAATGTCGGACAGCTGGATGCGTTGCGCGAAAAGATTTCGGCGAAGCTGGGCAAGCCGGATGCGGCGCGCTGGTTGACCATCAGCTTTACCGGCGACAAGAAGTGGATCGCCTAACGACCGCATAACGGCTAATCGCGAGCAGGCTCACTCCTACATTTGGAATGCGTTCCCCTGTAGGAGTGAGCCTGCTCGCGAAAGCGATCTATAAATCAGCGAAGATATTCAGCCAGACCGTGGTAGCAAGTCGCCAAGTGATACGGCGTAGTCGAAGGCATGTCCTTGCGACTCACCTCGCCCAATTCATCCCGACACTCATGCCAGCCACCCGCATGCAGAAACCGCTGCTGCAACGCCTGCAACTGGCGCAGTACCACCGCTTCACTGCCCTGACGCAAGGTCAGCGCGCGCAGATATTCCGCTTGAGCCCAGATCCGCTGAGTCGAGTCGCGCGGGCGTCCATTCGTTTCCAGATCGAGCATCGCCCGAACCGCGCCGGATGACTGCACCACACCGTATTGCTCGGTGAAGGCAAACGCCCGATCCAGCGCCGCATGCAGTTTCGAACCGCGCAGCAACGCTGACGATTCGAGCAGGAAATACCATTCGAACTGATGCCCCGGCTCATACCAGTTATCCACAGCGCCGAGCGGTTTTTCCATCAACACGCCATACTGCGGGTCGACGAACTGCTTGTGCATGGCTGTGCATAACTCCAGCAATGCCCTCTGCGTCTGGGCATCTTCGCGAACGGCGAGGGTGGCGAGGAACGCTTCGGCCAGATGCATCAACGGATTCTGCAGCGGACCGGTTTGCAGGGTGATCCAGTCGCGTTCCAGACAGGCTTCGTACAAGCCATCGCCGGTCGCAAAGCGTCGGCCAATGATTTCCAGCGCCGCGTTCAGCGTCGACTCGACCAGCGGATCGCCGGACTTTGCCCAGTAATGCGCGCAGGCGAACAGGATGAAGGCGTGGGTGTAGAGGTCCTTGCGCTGATCCAGCGGCTTGCCCTGCGCATCGATGCTGTAGAACCAGCCGCCATGCTCGGCATCATGAAAGTACCGTTGCAGCGAGCGGAACAGCGCCGCGGCGCGGACTTCAGCGTTATCCACAACCCCGATCAGACTGGAAAACAGATACAGCTGCCGCGCACAGGCCATCGCCCGATAGCGCTGCGGTGGCAGCGGCTGATGCGCGGCGTCCAGCGCCTCGTAGGGCAGCGCCATGTCGGCGTTCCAGCCCGGGCCTTGCCAGAGGGGCACGATCACATTGACGAAGTGCTGCTGCACAGCGGCGAACAGGGCGGTCAATTCGGGCAGGGAGGTGGAGCGGGAAGCGTGGGGCATGGGCGGACGTCGTCACGGGCTGGGGCGATTGCGCGACATGGTAGCAGAGAGACCGGCATCAGAGATGCGGCGTCTGATCGGCCGCCTTCGCGAGCAAGCTCGCTCCCACAGGTTTTGTGTATGCCACAAATCCAATGTGGGAGCGAGCTTGCTCGCGAAGGGGCCAGTTCAGACAATAAAAACTAGCCTGCGAGTAACCAAACGCCAGTCGCCGCCGAAGCCGCACCTGCAAGGCGTACCAACGGTGCAGCCGCCTGAGGCAGCAAACGCACCACGGCATAACCCGCCGCATGCAGCGCAGCCGTCGCGGCCACGAAACCCGCCGCATACGCCCAAGGACTGCTCATCTCCGGCAGCTCCAAGCCATGCGCCACACCATGGAACAACGCAAACACCGCCGTCGCCACCACCGCCATGACCAACGGCGGACGCACCGCCAGCGCTACCGCCAGCCCCAACGCCAGCACCGACGCGGCAATCCCGCTTTCCAGTGCCGGCAATTCCAGCCCTTCAAAACCGAGCAGGCCGCCGATCAGCATGGTGCCGACAAACGTGCACGGCAGCGCCCAACGCGCCGCGCCGTGCTGCTGCGCCGCCCACAAGCCAACAGCCACCATTGCCAGCAAATGGTCGAGGCCGCCGATCGGGTGGCTGATGCCGGCGATCAAGCCACTGTCGCCATGCCCCGGATGCGCGAAGGCCAGTGCCGGTGTCAGCAGCAGCGCCACAGCGCCAAGAATACGTTTGAGTGTCATGGATAAGCTTCCTTGTTGATCAGTAATTCAGGCTGCAGTCAGCAGGCCCTGGCGTTCGATGAAGGCGATGATTTGCTCAAGGCCCTGACCGGTTTTCTGGTTGCTGAAAACGAACGGCTTGCCGTTGCGCATGCGTTTGGTGTCGCTGTCCATCATCTCCAGCGAAGCGCCTACCAGCGGCGCAAGGTCGATCTTGTTGATCACCAGCAAGTCGGACTTGCAGATCCCCGGTCCGCCCTTGCGCGGCAGCTTGTCGCCGGCCGAAACGTCGATCACGTAAATGGTCAGGTCGGACAGCTCCGGGCTGAAAGTCGCCGAGAGGTTGTCACCGCCGGACTCCACCAGAATCAGGTCGAGTCCCGGAAAACGGCGGTTCAGTTGATCCACTGCTTCGAGGTTGATCGAGGCGTCTTCGCGGATCGCCGTGTGCGGGCAGCCACCGGTTTCCACGCCGATGATCCGCTCCGGCGCGAGGGCTTCGTTGCGCACGAGAAAATCGGCGTCTTCGCGGGTGTAAATATCGTTGGTGACCACGGCGAGGTTGTAGCGCTCGCGCAGGGCCAGGCACAGGGCCAGGGTCAACGCGGTTTTGCCGGAGCCGACCGGGCCGCCGATGCCGACGCGCAGGGGTTGTGTGTTCATTAATATTTCTCCTAGGAGCGAAAGAGGCGGCTGTACTGGCGCTCGTGGGCCATGCACGCCAAGGACAGGCCGAACGCGGCGCTGCCGATGTGTTCGGGGTTGATTCGGGTCGCGTCCTGCTGCGCCTGTTGCAGTAACGGCAGCAATTCGCTGGTCAGGCGCTGCGCGGCTTGCTGGCCCAGCGGCAGGGTTTTCATCAGCACGGCGAGCTGGTTTTCCAGCCAGCTCCACAGCCATGCGGCGAGGGCGTCCTGCGGGTTGATGCCCCACGAGCGAGCGGCCAACGCCCAGCACAGAGCCAAATGCGGTTCAGTGCATTGATCAAGAAAGTCGCGGGCGGGCGCGTCGAGTTCAGGCAAACCGCTGAGCAGTTGCTGCAACGAATAGCCCATCTGCCGGCTCTCCAGATGCAGTTCGCGAGTCTCGCGGCTGGCGCGATGGCTTTCGCAGAGGTTCAGCAACTCCAGCCATTGTTCATCGGCGGCTGCCTGGCAATGGGCGAGCAGCAGTGGCGCCTCGAAGCGGGCGAGATTGAGCAGCAACTGATCACTGATCCAACGCCGGGCGCTGTCCGGGTTGTTCACGCGGCCGTTATCCACCGCCATCTCCAGACCTTGCGAATAGCTGTAGCCGCCAATCGGCAGTTGCGGACTGGCCAGGCGCAGCAGCGCCCAGGCCGGATTCACAGGCGTACGCCGAACTGATGGAGTTTCGGTGCGTAGTTGAAGTCTTCGTCGCCGTGGCGTGAATGATGATGCCCGCCGCCGTAGGCACCGTGCTCAGGCTGGAATGGCGCTTCGATGGCTTCAACTTGCGCGCCCAGTTGCTCGAGCATCGCTTTGAGCACGTAATCGTCGAGCAGGCGCAGCCAGCCATCGCCAACCTGCAGGGCGACGTGGCGATTACCCAGGTGATAAGCAGCGCGGGTCAGTTCGAAGGCATTGGCGCAAGTGACGTGCAGCAGCTGTTCGGGGCGGGCGCAGACGCGGACGATACGGCCGTCTTCAGCTTGTAGGCATTCGCCGTCATACAGCGGCGACTGACCGCGCTCCAAAAACAACCCGACGTCTTCGCCTTCGGCACTGAAACAGCGCAAACGGCTTTTGCTCCGCGCTTCGAAGGTCAATTGCAACTCGGCGGCCCAGACGGGTTGAGGGTCGATTCTGCGGTGAATCACCAGCATCGGAAAGCTTCCAGCTATGGACAATACTCTGGGTAGAGCAAGGGCCTTGCCAATCGGACGAGATGTAGGAAATCCCTGTCGGAGCGTAGTGGATGTTTCAAGATGTTGCGGGAATATGGAAGGTTTTGGTGCGTGAAGGTTTTTTAATGCACCAAATGGAGGCCGTGACGGCGCACCTTTGTAGGAGTGAGCCTGCTCGCGATAGCGGAGTGTCAGTCAGCAAATATGTAGCTGATAAACCGCTATCGCGAGCAGGCTCACTCCTACAGTGGACCGGATGTATCAGTAAGGAAGAGGTTGTTACTCGGTACTGCCCAGGCCTTGCCAATGCTTGAGACCGATAAAAATAAAACGCAGTTGCTGGGTGATCTTCGCCTGTGGCGTCAGATGCTCCGGCAGGGCTTCGGCGGGCGGGTCGATGATGTCGGGGAGGGTGGCGAATACCGATTTGACGATCAGATCTGCCATCACGCTCAAGCCCTCGGCGTCCAGATGCTGAAGCTTGGGCATCATTGTCAGGTCGGCAGCCAGGTCGGAACTGATGTTCTCGCGCAACCGGCCGATTGCCTGACGCACCGGCAGCGAACCGCCGTACTGCTCACGGGCGAGAAACAGGAATTGCGAGCGATTGGCGCTGACCACATCGAGGAAGATTCGCACCGAGGCATCAATAATGCCGCCCATGACGAATTCGTTGTGCCGTACCAAACGGATGGTTTCGCGGAAGGTCTGGCCGACTTCGCTGACCAGCACCAGGCCCAGCTCATCCATATCGGCAAAATGCCGGTAGAAACCGGTGGGCACGATCCCGGCGGTTTTGGTGACTTCGCGCAGGCTCAGGCTGCCGAATCCTCGGCCGCTTTCCATCAGGTGGCGAGCAGCGTCCATCAAGGCGTTGCGGGTCTGTTGTTTCTGTTCGGCGCGGGGCAGCATCGCAGGGTGTGTTCTTTGGCAGGACAAGCGCCGCACTCTAGCAAATCGGCTTTGTCGGCGTCGAACGGGAGGGCATGCAGCGGAAGATTTTATCGGGCCGGAAAAGTCAAAAGCCCAATCCGGTGATTGGGCTTTTTTTCGAGGCCGCCATGGGCTTAGCTCAAGGCACTGTTGCGTTCGATCACACGGTCACCACCACCTTCGGCAAGGGTCTGGCCTTGTGGAGTGCGGTCGCCGCCATCAGATGCGAGGGTCTGGCCTTGTGGGGTGCGGTCGCCGCCGTCAGCTGCGAGGGTCTGGCCTTGTGGAGTACGGTCGCTACCATCGGAAGCGAGGGTCTGGCCTTGTGGCGTGCGATCACTACCATCGGAGGCAAGGGTTTGACCTTGTGGAGTCTTGTCGTAGCCGTCTTGCACCAGACCTTTCTCTTCCAGACGATCACGGCCGCCTTCAGCCAGAGTCTGACCTTGTGGAGTGCGGTCGCCACCGTCAGCCGCTACGGTCTGGCTGAATACGGAATGGCTGGATTTTACTTGCGGAGTAGCCTGATCGGCAGCGGGCAGGGCGAAAGCAGTGCTGGCTAGCATCGACAGGGTAAGGCTGAGCAGTAATTGGCGTTTCATGATGGGTTGCTCCTTGGGAGGGCGATAAAGTGGGTACGAGGGCAATGCTACTCTCGATAAGTCGATATAAAAGTTCATAAACGCAATGGTAATAATCAACAGAATTGATTGTTCTGCCGGGAGGCTCTAGATCGCGGCTTTGCGGGCGACGGTTTTGCACCGGGGTGGGTATTTCCGACTCACTCGCGCCTCGCAAAAGTGCGGGCGCGGTAACACTGTTCGACTGATTGGTCAGATTTCGCGCGGCTTTTTGCGTATTAATCGGCCTTTCGATTAAACCTGCGGCTGGTTTGCCAGTCGTAGATTTCATGAGGGCCGCTTTGGCCCGCCGTTTCAGCCGTGCGCCGCAGTCTTTGCGTGCGGTCGTGATCAGGAGCTTTGTGCATGACGCGCACTGGAAAAATCTTCAGCTGGACCTTCGCCATCCTCGTGCTGCTACTGGCTGTGCTGGTGTTGATCATCGTGTTCTTCGACTGGAACCGGATCAAACCGCCGCTCAACGCCAAAGTCTCGGAAGAACTGCACCGACCGTTTGCCATCAATGGCAACCTCGCGGTGATCTGGCAGCGCGAGCCGGACGAGGGTGGCTGGCGCGCCTGGGTGCCGTGGCCGCACGTGGTCGCCGAGGACTTGAGCCTGGGCAACCCGGACTGGTCGAAGAAACCGCAGATGGTCACGCTCAAACGCGTTGAACTGCGCATCTCGCCGCTGGCGCTGCTGGCGCAACGGGTGGTGATTCCGCGCATCGACCTGACCGAACCCAATGCCGAGTTGCAGCGTCTGGCCGATGGCCGCGCCAACTGGACGTTCAAATTCGATCCGAAAGACCCGAATGCCGAACCGTCGAACTGGGTGGTCGACATCGGCGCCATCGGTTTCGACAAGGGCCACGTAACCCTTGATGATCAGACCCTGAAAACCAATCTCGATGTGCTGATCGATCCGCTGGGCAAGCCGATTCCCTACAGCGACATCGTTGGTGCCAAAGCGGCGAAAACCGCGCAGGACAAGGGCGGTGCACCGCAGGATTATGCGTTTGCCTTGAAGGTCAAAGGCCAATACCACGGCCAGAGACTTACCGGCCAAGGCAAGATTGGCGGTCTGCTCGCCTTGCAGGACGCGCGCAAGCCATTCCCTTTGCAGGCCCAGGCGAAGATCGGCGACACCAGCATCGAACTGGCCGGCACGTTGACCGATCCGCTGAACCTCGGCGCCCTCGATCTGCGCCTGAAACTGGCCGGCGCCAGCCTTGGCAATCTCTATCCGCTGACCGGCGTGACCCTTCCGGACACCCCGCCGTACTCCACCGACGGTCACTTGATCGCCAAACTGCATGACGAGGCCGGGGCGAAATTCACCTACGAGCAGTTCAACGGCAAGATCGGCAGCAGTGATATCCATGGCGATCTGACCTACGTCGCCAGCCAGCCACGGCCAAAACTCAGCGGCGCATTGCTCTCCAATCAACTGTTGTTCGCTGACCTCGCACCCTTGATCGGCGCCGACTCCAATGACAAGCAGAAGGCTCGCGGTGGCGAGAGCAAGCAACCGGCCGACAGGGTCCTGCCGGTGGAAGAGTTCAAGACCGACCGTTGGCGTGCGATGGACGCTGACGTCGAGTTCACTGGCAAACGCATCGTCCACAGCGAGAAACTGCCGTTCAACGACCTCTATACCCACCTGAAACTCAACGACGGTGAGCTCAGCCTGGAGCCACTGCGCTTCGGCGTCGCTGGCGGCAATCTTGATGCACAGATCCGCCTCAACGGTCGCACCGAACCGCTGGAAGGTCGCGCCAAACTGACTGCGCGCCGCTTCAAGCTGAAAGAGTTGTTCCCGACGTTTGAACCCATGAAGACCAGTTTCGGTGAACTCAATGGCGACGCCGATATCAGCGGTCGCGGCAACTCGGTGGCCAAGCTGCTGGGCGGCGCCAACGGCAAGTTGAAAATGTTGATCAACGACGGCGCAATCAGTCGCGAGCTGATGGAGTTGGCCGGGCTCAACGTCGGTAACTATGTCGTCGGCAAGATCTTTGGCGACAAGGAAGTGAAGATCAACTGCGCGGCAGCGGACTTCGACATCAAGAGCGGTCTGGCGACCACGCAGCTGTTTGTCTTCGATACCGAGAACGCGATCATCTATATCGACGGCACGGCGAACATGGCCACCGAGCAACTGGATCTGACGGTGACGCCGGAATCCAAGGGCTGGCGTTTGATTTCCCTGCGTTCGCCGCTGTATGTGCGCGGCAAGTTCATCAAACCGGACGCGGGCGTGAAGGCTGTGCCGCTGATGTTGCGCGGGGCGGGGATGGTTGCGCTGGGTGTGATCGCCGCGCCGGCGGCGGGGCTGTTGGCGCTGGTGGCACCGAGTGGCGGTGAGCCGAATCAGGGTGGGCCCTTGCTGGGGCAGATGAAAGGGGGCAAGGGGCCCGTCACG
>NZ_CDROCK010000057.1:0-48068 GCF_977020205.1 Pseudomonas sp. AIG
GCACCACCTGCGCCACACCGCCAACATCGACCACACTGAAACCCTGCATGCGCAAGGCCGCCAGCAACATGTCGTAAGCCTGCCGCGCCGGCACTTGTCCCTCAGAGACCAAGGTCAGCGTGCCCTTCACCCGAGGGTCGACCAAAAACTGCTGACCAGTCGAACGCGCCAACGCCCGCACCACCGCTTGAATATCGGCGTCGACAAAATTCAGCGTCACCGGTTGATCGCCCAAAGGATTGCTCGGCAACGCAATGCCCGAGGCAGCCGCCCCGCTGCGCGCACTCTTGCTGATGTTGTGCAATGGCTTCGGCACAGGTCGCGCCTGAGCCTGTGCGCGCTCGCGGTCGAGCACCGCGTCGCCGCTGCGCTGGGTGTTGGCCAGCGGCCGGCCCAGTTCACTGTCGACCAGCAACGGCGGCTGATTCTGTGGTGCGGTGGTGTTGCTGCACGCGCTCAACGCCATCAGCAACATCGGCAACGCCAGACGTGCCGGTTTGGATCCTGACCCCTTCATGAAGCTTCCTTAGCGCCCAGCGCCTGATCCATGCGAACGGTGCCTGACAAAGTGCCGGCGGTGACTTCGGTCGAGGGGTTGTCTGCGCGTTGCAAACGGGCCTCGACCACTTGCAGAGAAAGTTGTGCCGGGTTGCTCAACAGCCAGTCGAGCACGGCGTCGGCCGGTGCCGCGTCGAAGGTCAACAGCCAGGCGCCCTGTGCCTCCTGTAATTGGTAATGACCCGCCAAGCCACTGGCCTGAAGGGTTTGCTCCAGCGACTGCGCCGCGCTTTGCCCGTCCGGACGCACGCTGACTTCGCGCAGCAGCACTTCCAGCGCCTCGGTCTGCGCGCGCAGCTTTGGCGTCTCGGCCTGCCAATAAGCGATTTTCTTCAGCGGCGGCTGGATCAGCGCGACCCACAGCAGCAGGCCGACCAGCGCAATGGCCATGCCGGCGACCATGCGCTTTTCGCGCAACGCCAAAGGCTGCCAACGCGCCTGCACCTGAGCGTTAAAGCGTTGCCACTTGGCGCGGTACAGCGCGAGCGAGGCCTTATTCATCTTCTTCTGCTCCGCCGCTGTCATCGCTGTCGCTTGGGGTAGCTTCAGTGGCCGGACGAAACGTCCAGCCCTCGTCATCGGCAGTGACGCTGATGCCGGCCTGGGCCAAGGTGCTTTGCCACTCCTGATCATTGCCGCCGCGACGGGCTTCACTCAGCAGACTCAGTTGCAAGACGCCGTCGACAAACGCCAGCCGCTCGACACTGCCAGCCATCGACGGCATGCCGCTGCCGGCCTGCAACACCAGACGATTGAACGTCTGCGCCGGGTCATCCGCCGCGCCCTTCTGCCGCGCCGCCAATTGCTGACGGGCCTGTTGCAACGGGTTGAGGATCACCGGCAACTCAGGGAAGGCCTGTTTTACCCGCAGGTTCATCTGGGTTTTCAGTTGCTGGCCCTGCCCGGCCTCGCGAGCGGCATACAGGTTCAAACCGATCACCCAAACGGCCACGGCCAACGCCGACAGACCAATGGCTCGGCCCCAACCGCGATGCTCGGTTTGTTGCTGCTGGACAGCGCCTTGCAGTCCCCAACCGGGCAACGGCCCAGTCCAGCGCTGCGCATCCGCCATCGGCAATTCAGCACCCGGCGGCGGTTGATCACCGATCCAATGCAAAGTGATGCCCGGCTCCCACACAACACCGTTGAGGCCGTCATCAAACAACGGCTGCACCCTCGCCGCTTGCACGCTATCGCGCAACAACAAATGCCCGTCCTGCATGCAAGCGACGCTGCCGGGCAGCACCGGCAAACTGTACGGCGCCGGATAGAGTCCGCGCAGGTTCAGCCCAGCACTTTTCAGCAACTGACCAAAACGCAACAAGTGCTGCCGAGGCGCCCAGGCAATCTGCACTTGCCCGGCCTCGTCCCGCGAACTGTGCGCAATGTGCATCTCGTTGCTGTCGCCCAGCATCAAGGCCTGCGCCGCACACTGCACCGCCGCGACAATCTTGTTGGCCTGCAACGGCGGCAAATCGAGACTCGCCAACAGACTGTCAGCCGGGTGCAGAAAACACACCAGCGGTGGCAGTTTCGACTGCTGGCTCAACTGGCTCAGACTGATGCGTTCTTCGCGCGTGACCTGACCCTGACGATCCAGCCAGGCGCAGTGCAATTGACTGTGCAGATCCAGTTCCGCCAAGGGCGGCAACGCCACCTTCAACTGGCTCATACGCCCACCCGCGACCAGATCACTTGCGGCAAGCGGTCCTGGCTGCGATGCAGCAACGCCTCAAGACTGACCCGCCGCTGATCGCGTCGCGCCTCACCGCGCAGGCGAAACCAGTCACTGGTGATGCCGACCTTGACGCTGGTCAGCTCCAGTTGCGGCATGCGCAAGCGGTTAACAAAATCGCCACGGTTGATAAACCAGCGCCCAGCATCGCGCTCGGCGATCAGCGCATTGGCGCGCTCCAGCGACAGCCCCGGTACATAAGCAGCCAACACCGGCGCGGTGGCGGTGTTGCCGTTGAGCCACGTCGTCGCGGGAATCACCGTCAGGTACGGCGCGAGTTTGCTCATCACCGCTTCATTCACGCCGTCCAGGCTGCGCAAATCATCAAGGCTGCGCAGCATCGGCATTGTCGGATTCTGCGGTTTGCGTGAAGCGTTGGGCGAGGTCGCGCGACCGCTGTCGAAACCACTTTTCGGCGCCTCGGCAATCTGCGCATTCAGCAGTCGCGGGTAGGACGCGATCACTCGCTGACTGATGCGCTGACTCAACCCGGCACTGACCCCGATCAACTCGCACAAGCGCTGAAAAGCCGCGACCTGCGCCTCATCCACCCGCTCGTTGGCCACCAGATTGCGCAGGTTGAACTTGCCCTGCTCATCCTCCAGGCGCCCTTCAAAACCTTGCGCGGAGAGACGCTGCGCCCACGGCTGATCGAGCCGGGTCAACGGGTCGCGCTGCCGTGCATCCCACAGCAACTGACGGCTGATCTCCAACCCGCTCTGCACCACCCACCGCCCCTGCACGCGCTGCTGATCCGCCTCCAGCGCACGGGTCGACACGCTCTGGCGCGTCAACATGCCCGCCGCAATCACCGCCACCACGGCCGCAATCAACAACGCGCTGATAATCGCCATGCCCTGTTGCTTCGCCCCCTCAGGCGAGCGGCTGTTCATGGCCGGCCTTACAACTGCCAGGAACCGATATCGGCATTCACGCCGTCGCCGTCAGGCTGACCGTCAGCACCGAGGGAAAAAATGTCGATCTCGCCATTGGCGCCGGGGTTGAGGTACTGATAAGGACGCCCCCACGGATCGTTCGGCAAGCGCTCCAGGTACGAACGCCAATTGCTGTTCTTCGCATCCGCCGGCCGCTCCACCAACACCTTCAGACCCTGATTCATGCTCGGGTAAGTGCCGTGATCGAGGCGATACAGCTTCAACGCCTGCATCAACCCACCAATATCCTGCTTCGCCGCCGTCGCCCGCGCCTGATCCGGCCGGTCAAGCACCTTGGGCACCACCATCGCCGCCAAAATCCCCAGAATCACCACGACCACCATGATCTCGATCAGGGTAAAACCCTGCTGCCCACGCGGCGTGCGCAGCGGTTGCTGAAGCGATTTGAAAGGTGCGATATCCATCTCGACATACCCTGGCTTGATTCGATTCGACGCGCAGTGTTGCAAGAAGATATGTCAGTGATGTTGAAAATCCTCGGGAGTTTTCGTCGTCAAGCCGTCAAGCACGCGGGTTAGCGTCGAGGGCTGGGTTTTGGCTTTGGGCGGTTTATGCGTGCGCGTTCGCGGGAAGACGGTTTCACGTTGATTGAAGTGCTGGTGGCGCTGGCGATTATTGCCGTGGCGATGTCGGCGGCTGTGCGGGTGGCGGGGTTGATGACGCAGAGTAGTGGGGTTTTACGGGATCGGTCGGTGGCGATGATTGCGGCGCAGAGTCGGATGGCGGAGTTGCGACTGGAAGGTAAGTTGCCGATGGGGATGAAAGCGCAGGAATGTGATCAGGGGCGGTTGTTGTTGCGGTGCGAGCAATTGATCAGCGCAGAAGAAAACGGCCGCTTACTCAAGATTGGTATCCAGGTATTCGACCGCAACCAGGATGCGCCGCCGTTGGCCAGGCTGGAGACATTGTTGTCCCGAACGGAAAGCCCCTCACCCTAGCCCTCTCCCAAGGGAGAGGGAACCGATTTGGGGATATTCGAGAGCTACACCGACTTGAAAGCCATTCATTGAATCCAAAATGGCCAAGCTCACAAAGCCAAATCGAAGGTCCTTCACCCAAGCCATAATCGCCAAAATCTTTCAGGTCGGCGTACCCCGCAAGACAACTCGGTCGGCCCCCTCTCCCTCCGGGAGAGGGCTGGGGTGAGGGCCGCTTCTACTCGCACCCCCCAGAATCACCAAAGCCATAATCCCCAAGGCCCTTCACCAAAACCATAATCACCAAAATCTTCCAGGTCGACATACCCCGCAAGACACCTCGGTCGGCCCCCTCTCCCTCCGGGAGAGGGCTGGGGTGAGGGCTGCTTCTACTCGCAAGCCCCCAAACCCGGCAACAGATTCGCCACTTTCTGCGCAATGGCCTGAACCAAAGCAACCAATCAATCAGCCCCATCCAAATCAACCAGCCCCACCACCGGTACCTGCCAAGCAGGCTTTTTCCCACTCTGACCATCAAACACCCGACGCGCCTCGCGAAAATCATCGACGTGCTCCACAACCCACGTCCAAATCGGCGACATGCGAACCAACAACTCCATCCCCAACGCCGTCAGCTCGTACTCAACATGGGGCGGCACTTGATCCAACTCCCGCCGTATCAGCAGACCATCGCGTTCCAGTGCACGCAGCGTCTTGGTCAACATGCGCTGAGTCACGCCCGTCATTTGCCGTTTGATCTCGGCGTGACGCATCGTGCCGTACACACCCAGGGTATGCAGGATACCCAGTGACCAGCGGCTACCGGCGTGCGCCAGGACTTCGCGTCGCACGCCATCCTCGTCTCGTCTCAGCGTCTGGCAGATCGCTTCTGCCTGGCTAAGAATTTCCTCATCGGTCATGTGTCCTCCTGGTATCACGCGTGTGCCTTCTTCTGAGCGCTGCGCAATCGTGCCAGCATCGACAAATCATACAGACGACGAATCTCAGGAAACATCATGACCGCAGCGACCCACCCTTCCCCACAATCCATTCTCGTACTCGGCGCCGGCGAACTCGGCCTGCCGGTACTGCGCAATCTTGCGCGGGTAGCAAAACGCTCGCCCGGCAGCACCATCAGCGTCCTGCTCAGGGATTCGACCATCAACACACAAGTCCCTGAGAAAAAGCGGGAAATCGATGAACTTCGCAGTCTGGGCATCCAACTGGTCGCCGCAGACCTGGTCAACGATTCCATCGATCAACTGGCCGAAGTGTTCGCAGCTTTCGACACCGTCATAGGCTGCGCCGGCATGGTCGCGGGCCGTGAAACGCCGATGAAACTGGCGACAGCGGCGCTGAAATCCGGCGTGAACCGCTATATCCCCTGGCAGTTTGGCGTCGATTTCGAAGTGATTGGCCGGGGTAGCCCGCAGGATTTGTTCGATGCGCAACTCGACGTGCGCGAGTTGCTCCGCGCCCAGGATAAAACCGAATGGGTGATCATCTCGACCGGCATGTTCACCAGTTTTCTGTTCGAGCCGGTCTTTGATGTCGTCGATTTTGAGAGCGACACCGTCAACGCCTTGGGCAGCCTGGAAACCAGCGTGACGCTCACGACACCGGAGGACATCGGCAAGCTGACAGCGGACATCGTTTTCTTCGAACCGCGCTTTCGCAATGAGATCGTCTACCTGTCTGGCGACACGGTGACGTACGGGCAGGTGGCGAGCATCCTTGAACGTGTGCTGGGGCGTCCGTTCAAGCGTAACGTCTGGACGGTTCCGTACCTGATGCAGGAACTGGAAAAAGACCCCACTCACCACATCAAAAAATACCGCGCCGTATTTGCCCAAGGCAGAGGTGTGTCGTGGCCTAAAGCGGGGACTTTCAACGAACAGCAGTCGATTCAGGTAACAACGGCTGAACAGTGGGCTCGGGACAACCTGGCAGTCGATTGACGCAAAGAAAGCAACCCACTCGCAGGTCCTGATACGCGTACATCATCTCAACAGTTATCGCGACTAAAGAGCCTGCGCACTCCCACCTTGGAACACGCTCAAAGGTGGGAGCGAGCCTGCTCGCGAAGGCGCCAGAATGAACACCCGATTAATCACCAAGTGATCCCGCCCCCCGCATCACTCCGGCAATTGCAAATTATCCAACGCCCGATTCACCGCCAACTCCCCGAGCATGATCAACTGCGCAATCCCCGCCAGCGCATGGCGCTGCGATGCCGGCAACAGGCTGGAGACGTTCTGGGCGATGGTTTTGGCCGAAGCGAGTGTTGCACTGGCATCGACCAGCAGTTCTTCGGTTTTGTTGTCCGCCGTCACGGCGTACATCCCACGGTTTTTACGTGGCGGCGGCGTGGAACCGGGCGGACAGAGGTAATGGTCGAGCGCGCGGTCGGCGGCTTCGTGGAGTTTTTTGGAATCGATGGATTCGTAGGGCGAAACCGAGGCGGTTTCAGGTGGGTTGGGTGTTGGTTTGATCATGAGTGAATCTCCAAATCATAGAAAAGGAGCCATCATCTTTCGCTACCAAACGAAGGGGTGGTGGCCATACGAAGGTTGGTAGACCGGTGACTTGGAGAACCGGCGCGCCCGAAGACGCCCTGCGCATGGCCACCATAAATACACAGCCCCAAAAAGACCTGTATCGGGTGACGCTATGCGCCAAGTCTAAGCCGGGCTACCAAACCCGATCGCTGATTCGTCAGCGACCGGACCACAATAGAACCCACCCCCAAAGCGCACAAGCCGGCGGATTCTGGCGTAGCTGTAGGCAAAGGCGCAAGGATGTGTAGCCTTGGAGAGTGTTTGGAGATGTCTTTTTAAACGTTGGTGTTTATCGAGACTTAACTGTGCCACCGCTCCACTTAAATAGATCCCCCTAGGCACTGAACCTACTCCCTATTGTGAGTGCAACGGTGACTGCGCTCCATGTCGTGTAATGCGAACTCGGTTTAGTCCTAAGCCAAAAAAATGCGATCACCCAATGATTTCCAAGCGGCGAGCTTGGAACGGCCATCGCCCACGCGCACAAGATCTAGCGACGATTTCTTTCGGGGTGCGCGATCACTCCCAGTGACTGCCTTCAGCCAGAAACAAACGTTCTCCTTGGTGAAGCTACCGGGACAGAGCGATCCAAGGGCGCATCGGCAATGCGATTGCCTCGGCCGTTGATCGATTCCGCCCATCTGCAATTGCGTGACGCCAAAAATCGTGATATCAAAACAATGGCAATAGGTTCGACCAAAATTAATAATAGTTCTATACAAGGCGGATCTACAGAAGGAGCAAAGCCCTTCTGGCGCTAGGTATAAAACCACAAGGATGAGCTGGGGTCTGCGATGAAGCTAGGTGTCTTGCATATAAGTGATATTCATATCAAAAACTCAACCGACAAAGTTCTAGAGGTTGGATCTTCAATAGCAAAAGCATGTTACGCAACAGCTCATCAAAGCGACGCCTTCGCAATAATTATCACTGGTGACATTGCATTCAGCTGCAAGAAAGAAGAATACGATTTAGCTGAAGTTTTTTTTGGAACAATAAAAAAGGAAATCGAATCCGAAACCGGGCGAGCCGTCGATTTATTTCTAGCGCCCGGAAATCATGATTGCATGCTTAAGCCTGAAAACGAAGGCCGAACCATTATAATTGAACAAATTGTTAAGAACCCATCGAAAGCAAATAGTAAAAGTTTGGTAAAGGATTGCACATCCGTACAGAGCGAGTTTTTTAATTTCCAAGAAAAAATATCGACACTAACTCCTCTATACTCAGATAGCCTTTGGAACGAATATGAATTAAAGATAAAAAATTCTATCATTCGAATCTCATCACTGAATGCTGCTTGGATGTCAAGACTTCCGGAGCCTCAGGGACAATTGGTCTTCCCAATCGACAACTATTATCACCTTCTAGAGTCTCCGTCTAATCTGAGGCTATCACTAATACACCACCCTCTGAACTGGTATTGCCAAGCGAGCTACCACCCATTAAAGAAAGCGTTGAGAACGCACTCAAATGCAATTCTTTCAGGCCATGAGCACTCATCTGCATCTGAAGAGGTGATAGATGGATCAATTGGTAATGTTTTGATTTTTGAAGGCGCAGCCCTACAGCCCCATGGGAACGATTTCGATCCAAGGTTCAGTTGCTTATTATTCGATGCAGATGAAAAAATAGTTTTTGAAAAAAGGTTCAAAGCAGGAAAAGCAAGCCCTATTGAACTTGAAGAGTTACAGCACGCGCTAAAAATATCAGATGGATGCGCAAGGCAGGTTAATAAAATATCTGATAGCTTTATTGATTTCCTTTCTGATGCCGGAGGCAACTTCACCCATGAGAGCAAACAAAAGATAGTCGCGGAAGACGTATTCCTTTATCCAGAACTGGAAGACACCAATGCAGAGCAGGATAAAAAATATTTTTTTGCCGATAAAGTAATCAATGGCTGGCAGAATCTAGAACGTACGCTTATTTTGGGTGATGACGAGTCCGGAAAGAGCTTTTTACTAAAAAGAGCTTTTTTTGATATTCATTCACAAGGCGGATTACCGATCTATATAAAAGCTGCAGAACTTAGTTCAGTAGGAACAAGAGAGCTTGATCGTAAAATATCACAACTTGCAGAAATACAGTACGAAAAGAACGAAGAATTCATTTACGCAGAGAGAATTAATAAAATTGCATTGATTGATGATTTAGACCGATTAAACGGAGGATCAAAAAACCAAGCAAAATTGATAGAGTATCTAAGCGAGTCATTCGGAACGTTACTTGTCACCGCCAGTTCAAGATACCAACTAAATGAGTATATAGACTCTTCAGCATCCGAAGCGCTTTCAGATTTTGAAACTTTAAAAATACGTCCTTTCGGACATTTAATGCGCCATAACCTTATAAAAAAATGGTGTCTACTCGGTGGCTTGAACACCAAATCAGAACTGGACAAAAAAGTACATGATGTTGAACGAATGCTCGGGATAATCCTAGGAAAGAACCTTGTTCCATCGAAACCCATTTATTTACTCATACTGCTACAAAGTTGCGCACAAGACCAACAATCAGAACTTCAAAACAGCGGCTTCTCCCAGTACTATGAATTTTTAATAGTCAAGAGTCTAAAGGAAGCCGACTTCAGACTTGACCACCTAAATGAAATGTTCAATTACTTATCTAATTTGGCTTGGTTTTTTAAAAGCAGAGACGTGACGGAGCTTAGTCTACAAAACTTACGAGAGTTTAACGCAAATTTCTGCGCCGAATATGCGACAGTCGACTTTGACACAAGAATAGCGTTGCTAAAGCAAGCAAAAATCTTGAAGCAGGACGGTGACCTATATAGCTTTAGCTATTCCTACGTTTATTTCCTATTTGTCGGAAAGTATCTTGCGGCAAACCTGCACAAAGAAGATATCAAAGCGTTGGTCAGGGGTTATTGCAAAGAACTATATCGCAAAGAAAATGCCAACTCTGTAATGTTTCTAACACATCACGGAAATAACCCTTGGGTGATAGAACAAGTTTCAGAGGTTTTAAACGGATGTTTTTCCGACCAGACCCCAATTGAATTCAATGGAGACATCGCGTCCATTAGCGCACTAGTTAATACCACCGCGCAAATAGTAATTAATGAGATTAACGACCAAGACGTTGAAAGAAACCAACAAAACTCTCGCCGTGCTGCCGATTTATCTGACACCCCAGAGGTGCCCGAGCCACCTAAATCAACCTCGCTATCTCCTGGGGATGCAGACGCAATACTTAGCTTCAGTTCTAATATAAACCTGATGATTAAAACATCGGAAATCATGGGCCACATTACGAAAAATTACTATGGATCATTGGAGCGATCTCGCAAAGCGAGCTACTTGGAACAAATTTTTGACGGTTCATTGCGTAGCTTGAAAGCTATTTTTGAGGAAATTTTTGAGCAGCCAGATGCATTTGTTGCAGAGTTAGAGAGAATGCTTAGCGACCGAAAGCCTGACTTAACCGCTAATGAAGCTAAAGAAACTGCGAAACGACTGGCGTTCCAAGTACTTGGCATGATCTGCACGGGCTTTATAGCACGAGCAGGCCAAGTAATAAGCTCTGAAAAAATTCGTGAAGATATAAATTCGCTTGTAACTACAAAAAACAATAATGCTTATCGCTTGATCGGTATAGCATCGTGCCTTGTCCACCCTGGGCATATACCGTTTGAAGCAATTGAAAAACTAGCGAAGGATACCATGAGTAATAATTTTGCCTTTACGATATTACAAAGCTTAGTATTCTACCACTTGCACATGTTCCACACGACCGACAAAGATAAGCAGCGATTAGCAGCCTCTGTGAACATTGGCATGAGTCAATCTAGGGCAATTGACATTGTTACCAACAAGGCAAAATTACTTAAACAGTAGAATATCACTCGAATACTCATACCAAATCACGACACTTTAATATGAATCGACCGGGGCATCTAACCAAATGCTTCCGGTCACACTTCAGTAAAAATGCTTACAAGGACTCATTCAAACGCATCTATTTGTCGCTTTAGCGGACTATCGCTTTCCGGTCGAAAGCAGTTGCGAAAATTCTTCTAATGTTCGCTCTCCTATTTTCAGTTATAACTTGAGTTAGCAATCAACTAAAAGGCAAAACTAATCGACTTCAGCCCTACAACTCAGGCCTCACCAACCTAGGCAAAACCACCCCCTCCCCCAACCTATCCACCCCCAACCGCACCCTCTCCCCACCCTGCTCAATCACCACCCCATCCCCCTCCACCGCCACCAACTTCACCCCAGGCCCCACCTTCTCCCCCTGCAAAAAGCTCCTCGGCGGCCCATCGTTCAGGCTCAGTATCGCCACCGCCCCCCGACTCCCCGCCATCACCCCGCTCACCTTGATATCCATCGGCGCCGTTTGATTGGAAAACCACTGCAACGCCGGGCTATCACTGCGCGCCGCCAGCAACTGCGGGGCCGCTGCCGGGGTGTGGGATTCGGCGGTGGTCAGCAGCAGCGACGACCATGTCGCCACGCCGACCAGCGCGGCGAGCAGCGCGAGGGCCTGGACCATTTGGGGCGGGGAAATGCGTGTAGTGAAGGTCATGGGTTGAATCTCCTTTTTATCCCTGCTGTCAGCCTACGCGGCAATTCTCTCCGTTTTATTTCACACGCCTTACATGTTGGCCGTGCACGATGGCGCAGGACGCAAAGGAGCGCGCGCGCGATGAACAGGCAAGAGGGTTTTACGCTGATCGAGTTGATGGTGGTGCTGGTGATCATCGGCATCGCCAGTGCGGCGATCAGCCTGAGTATCAAGCCGGATCCGTTGCAGTTGCTGCGCAAGGATGCCGAGCGTGTGGCGCAGTTGCTGCAGGTGGCGCAGGCGGAGGCGCGCGCGGATGGTCGGCCGATTGTGTGGGTGAGTGATGCCAAGGGGTTTCGGTTTAGTCGGCGCAGTGACGGTGGCAAGGGGTTTGATCATTTCCCGCAGGATCCGCAGTTGCGGCCGCGTGCCTGGCAGAGTCCGAAGATGGAGGTGCGGGTGGAGCCGAAACAGAAGGTTGTGCTGAACGCTGAGTGGATCAATCCGCCGCTGCAATTGACGTTGTCGGATGGCTTGAATCGCTTGAGTGTGCTGCGTGATGGCAGTGGAAGGATCAGCCTGCAATGAAGCGCCAGCAAGGGTTTACGTTGATTGAGGTGATGGTCGCGATTCTGTTGATGGCGGTGGTGAGTCTGATTGCCTGGCGGGGGCTGGACAGTGTGACGCGGGCGGACAGTCATTTGCAGGCGAGCAGTGAGCAGAGTGACGGTTTGTTGCGCGCGCTGAATCAGTTGCAGCGGGATGTGGAGATGCGGGCGGGGATTGAGTTGACTGAGCCGAAGAAGGTTGGGGTGGATGATGAGCCGCCGACGGCGCCGCCCGCTCTGACTGTGCGCAGTAGCGACAGTAAGGGTTTTCGTCTGGACATCATTCGCACAGCGGCGGATCAGCCGGGGGCTTTGCAGCGGGTGCGTTGGTGGGTCAAGGGCGACACGTTGTATCGGGCGGTGGCTGAGGCGCGCAGTCGGTATCCGTTGCCGGCGCCTGGGAATGGGGTTGCTGTTTTGAGTGATGTCAGCGATGTGCAGGTGCGGGTTTGGGAGGTGGATAAGGGGTGGCGGCAGTTGAGCGGGAATCGGCGGGAGGATCCGTTGGGGTTGGAGATTCGGTTGAGTCGGGGGACAGCGCAGGGGGTGGAGAAGTATCGGCAGGTGATTGGGCCGTTGCAGTAGATCGCCGGCCAGGAATCAAATGTGGGAGGGGATTGCTCGCGGGCGTGGTGGGTCAGTCAACATGGTTGTTACTGATGGACCGCTTTCGCGAGCAGGCTCGCTCCCACAATTGGATTGGGGGTAGCCAGTTGGAGGTTGGTTGGCTGTGAGATCGTCATCGCGAGCAGGCTCACTCCTACAGTTGGATTGGATACATCAGAAAGAGATTGGTTGGCTGGCAGGCCGTCTTCGCGAGCAGGCTCGCTCCCACCGTTTTAATTTGCGTACAGCCCCAGCGGCAAAGCCGCCCCACTCAACAGGATGAGCGTTAGCTCGGCTGCAGCTCTTGATCTTGATCCACGGGCGACGTCGGAAGGCTGAGTGGAGGGATTCATCCGGGGGTGGGAGCGCAGCGACCGTTTGGCGCAGCCAAATGCATCGAGAGGAGGTGCAGCGAAGCAAACCGTAGACGATGCGCCCGGATGGATCCCGGAGCGAAGGAACCCCGAGCTTTAGCGAGCGGGCCGCACGCAGGAGCAAGCCTTTTGGGTTACTTTTTCGGCGTCTGGAAAAAGTGACCCGCCGTCAGGGCGGAACCCTAAGCCGCCATAACCGCAGCAACGGATATGTACCCAATAAAACCCACTAACTCAAAACAACGACGCCACCCGGCAGCTCAGTGCATTTGACGCCATAAGCATCCCGAATCAGCAGCGCAACACCAGCAAGTTGATCAAGGCTGAAGCGCGCCTGCACCCGCCGCTGCCCAAGCTCACGATTAAGCAGCAGCAACATCCCCGGCCGATACCGGTTAATCTCATCAATCATCTGGCTCAGCGTAGCACCGTTAAACACCAACACTTGCTGACGCCAATTCATCACCGCCGCCGTGTCGACACTCTGCACACTGCCAACCTGCCGCGCGTCAAAGGTCAACTGCTGCCCCGGTTCAAGACGCAGACTACGCCCCTCAACATCCACTTCCACCGCGCCATCGAGACAGGTCACACAAACTTGCTGATCCGTGTTACGCAAATTGAACCGCCCCTGACTCGCGCGCAACCACCCTCCCCCAGCCTGCATCGCCAACGGCAACCGCGCGGTCTGCACCTCAACCTCACCACTGACCAGCTCAAAACCCTGCACACCCTCAGACACCGCACGCTGATTGATCCGCGTCTGCGTATTCAGCTCCAGGCTCACCCCCTGCGCCGGTTCAAAACGCCGCTGCTGGCCAACTTCAGTAATGTAGTCAGCGCCCAGCCCTTCAAAACCACCAGGAATCGTCCCGCGCACCAGCAAAAACGCCGCCGACGCAGCAATCGCCCCACCGAGAAAAGCACGTCGACCAAACCCGCGCGGCGCCTGCATTTGCTCCACGGCCGGTTGCAGTTGCTGCCACAACCGCTTGGCCTCTTCGAACGCGCGGGCATGTTCGGCGCTCTGCGCGCACCATTCGCGCAGGGCGCGGGCGTCGGCCACGGTGGCGCGGCCGGAGGTCAGCAGGACCAGCCAGTCGCGGGCTTCGCTGTGCAGATTGTCGGCCGCCGATGGCTCGGCAGGTGTCAGTCGAAAGATGTTCAAACGCGCAGATTCTCAACGAATTGATCGGGCACTATTCAGAAGACGGTTTTCCGGCCCCGCGACCGAACCGCTGAAACACTTTTCTTTCCAGTTTCGCGGCGCAGAAGCCCAGTGCGGCTTTGATTTCCTTCTCGACCATGCGCGTGGAAATGCCGAAGCGCTGCGAGATTTCCAGATGCGGCGCCTCTTCCAGACGCGCCGCGATGAAGATCTTCCGGCGCCGTGCGGGCAGCTCGTACAACGCACTGAGTAGCGACTGGATTTCCTTCTGCCCGCCGACCACCCGCGCCGGATCGAGGGCTTCGTCGCCGACTTGCAGCAGCTCCTCGACTTCCTCACCGGTGAGCAGGCGCGCGTCGGCCTGACGGCGGTCGGCGGCGATGTTCAGGGCCATGCGATAGAGGTAGGCATTGGGCCGCAGGACGTTCGGCGGCGTCTCCATGCGGTCGACCCGCAGGTAGGTTTCGTGCAGCACGTCGTTGGCCAGATCCTCCGAGCCGAGACGCCGACGCAGGCGCACCCGAAAGTCCTCGTAGGACGTCAGGAACAGTTGGACCATCGAACCTTGTCCGGTGTCTTTCATCCCCCGGAAACTCCTTCCCATTTGGTGCATTCCATGCGTTTCCCTGACGACTCCGGTAACAACAGCAACGTGACTGGCTGACGCAAGGCGCTGGGCGTCGGCCGGTCGATTTTGAGGTTGCGAAAACTTTCCACCAGCGCGTTGTCGCGCCGTACATCACCGGTCGAAGTGACCAACCGGTTGTGTTGCACCAAGCCATCGCGGCCGACCCAGACCTGCAACACCGCGCGATAACTGCCTGGCCGGGTCAGCGCCGAGCGGCACAGGTTGCGCTCGATCGCCGCTTGCACCGCCGTCGCGTAACTGCGGTTGACCGCCACGCTTTCCGGCGTCTGTTTTTGCGGCGGCGCCGGTACGTCTTCGACCTGCGCCACTTGCAACGTAAATGCATCGTCGCGGGCATAGCGCGCCATCAACCCACTGCCGCCGAGCAATCGACGCAGGGCATCGGCGGCGGTGTATTCACCGTCCACCGCCAGCGAGCGACGACCGCGACTCAACTGACTGTCGACCAGCACCGCAACGCCCGTGGCGTGGCTGTACTGATCCAGCGCGTGCGCCAGATCCTGTGCCGGAATGTGCAGCGTCATGCGCAAGTCCGCCGGCACCGCGTCAGCCATGGCGTGGCTCGCCGCGCAGCCAAGCAGCCACCCCAGACACATCCGGCGCACAAGCCTCGTTGAACGCTGAAAACCGTCCGTGGAATTGCCTCGCTGCACGGCTGACGAATCCTTGGAAATCGTCATCCTGAGGGCTGTTTATGAATCTGGTGTGACGGGCGGTGCAAAAAAACCATCACGGGAATTGCGCAGGGCTTGCACTAGACTCAAGCCATAGCGCGGTCCCGTCGGGCCGGCCAGGAGGCGAGCATGAACACACTGTGGCGAATCAGCCTTGGCGGGCTGTTGTTGATGGCGCTGTCGAGCGCCTATGCCGAGGAACCGTTGGGCTGTGTCGAGGTGACGGTCGGCGGCTACAAGGCGCCGAATTACGACTGCTTGAGCCAGCAGATGGGTAACAACCCGGAAGGTGCTGCGGCGGCGGAGAAGAATCAGGAGGCACTGAATGTGCCGGTGAACAAGCGGCCGCCGAATCAGGTTGGGCTGGCGACGCCGGCGGCGACCAGTACGCGGATGGGCAATACCTTTGGCACATCAGTGAAACCGCAACGCCCACCGCAATGATTTTGATCGTGATCGTTCCCACGCTCCGCGTGGGAATGCAGCCCGGGACGCTCCGCGTCCCATCCAGAGCCGAACGCGAAGCGTCCGTTGAGGCATTCCCACGCAGAGCGTGGGAACGATCCTGTGGTGTTCAGTCGCTTACCGATCGTTCCTACGCTCCGCGTGGGAACGATCAGGGCGGGCTCAGTCGCTGGGGGTTTGACGGAAGCTCACGGCCAGGCGATTCCAGCTGTTGATGGTGGTCACGGCCATGGTCAGATCGACCAGTTCGCCTTCGCTGAATTGCTCGCGCGCCTGCTGATAAACCTCATCGGGCACACGGCTCTCCGCCAACAACGTCACCGCCTCGGCCCAGGCCAGCGCCGCACGTTCGCGCGGGTTGAAGAAGTTGCTGTCGCGCCACACCGCGATCGCATACAAGCGCCGATCACTCTCCCCGGCCCGCCGCGCGTCCACCGAGTGCATGTCGGTGCAGAACGCGCAGCCGTTGAGTTGTGAGGCGCGGATCCGGATCAGTTGCAGCAGCGGCTGTTCGATACTGAGGTTGCTGGTCAGCGCCTCCATGGCAATCATCGCTTTCATCGCCTTGGGCGAAGCGTTGTAGTAATCCAGGCGCGGGGACATGGGCGGGTCTCGGTAGACGGAGTAATGACTTCACCGTAAACGCCGACAGCGATGCATTACAGCCCCAATTGCACGGAAAACCGCTACACCAATCACCATGAGCCGAGCACAAATCCCTGTAGGAGTGAGCCTGCTCGCGATAGCGGTGTGTCAGGCAACATTGATGTCGGATGTGCCACCGTCATCGCGAGCAGGCTCACTCCTACAGGGGATCTAGGCCAATTTCGGGTTTTTCGGGTAGGCAACTATTGTGGATCCCGCAACAGCGGTAATCTGGCGGGCACGCCAAACAGCCCCAGGAGCCTCGTCGGTATGGAACTTCATGTCGTGATCAACGGCCGCAAGGATCTTGCCGGTCAGTTGTATCAGCAGTTGCGCGGCGCCATCGAATCCGGGCGCCTGGCCGCTGGCACGCAATTGCCGCCCAGCCGTCTGCTCGCCGAGCAACTGGGCATCTCGCGCAAGACCATTTCCGACACCTACGCTCAGCTGACTTACGAAAACTTCCTCACCGGGGTCATCGGCAAAGGCACCTACGTCAACGCGCGCCCGGCGCAGGTCCAGCGCAAGCAAAGCCACACCGAACTGGCCGGCGCCGAGGTGATCGAGAGTTGGCGCAATCTGCCGGTGTTTCTGCGTCACCCGACGCTGGAAGGTTCGTTGCGCTACGACTTCATCGGTGGCGCCACCAGCAAGGGCCAGTTCCCGCAGGATGACTGGCGCCGCTGCGTGTCTCACGCGATGCGGCAGATGGCGCAGTCCAAGGGTTTCTACAGCCTGCCCGAAGGCTTGCCGGCGCTGCGCAATGCGATCGCCCGGCACATCGCGTTTTCCCGTGGGGTGAATTGTCAGGACGAAGACATCGTCGTGTGCAACGGCGCGCAACAGGCGCTGGATTTGATCACGCGCGTGCTGATCAGCCCCGGCAGTCTGGTGGCGATGGAAGATCCCGGTTATCCGCCGGCACGCCTGTTGTTCGGCACCCATGGCGCCGAGGTGGTCGGCGTGCCGGTGGATGCTGAAGGGATTGTCGTCGAGCAAATTCCCGACGGCACGCGGCTGATTTATGTAACGCCATCGCACCAGTTCCCGCTGGGCATGCCGATGAGCCACGCGCGCCGCGAAGCCCTGCTGACCCGCGCCCATGAGCTGGGCGCGATCATCATCGAGGACGACTATGACAGTGAGTTTCGCTACGAAGGTCGGCCCACCGATTCGCTGTTCAACCTCGACCAGCGCGGCATCGTTGCTTACGTCGGCACCTTCTCCAAGACCCTGCTGCCGGAGTTGCGACTGGGCTATGCGATCCTGCCGCCGGCGATTCTTGAAGCGGTGATCCGTGCCAAGCAACTGACCGATCTGCACGCCTCGACCCTGCCGCAATGGGCGTTGGCCAAGTTCATCGCCGAGGGTTGCCTGCTCAAGCATATTCGCCGCTGCCACACCATTTATGCGCAGCGCCGCGAGCGCATTCTGGCGCGCATGGCGGATGACTTGTCGCCGTGGCTTGAGGCGGTGCCGCCGAGTGCCGGGTTCCACATGGCAGTGTTCTGCAAGGTGCCGATCGACCTGCCGCTGGTGATCGAACTGGCGAAAAAAGTCGAAGTCGGTTTGTACTCGATCAACGGTTTCTATTATCAGCAGCCGGCGAAAAACGGCCTGTATTTCGGCTTCGGCGCTATCGAAACCCTCGACATCGATATCGCCCTCGATCGCCTGCGCGACATTCTCCAGCAGGTCGCCTGAGTCATTGGCCTGAAGATTTAACCGCCGATTGGTTATTGGTGTTCAGGGGGTGCAGGCCTATTCTGCACAGGCGTTATCCCTCAATGAGCAGGATTCGTCCGGCCTGATTCAGGAGTGTGAGCAATGTCCAACGAAGTGATCAATACGGTCCAGGTGCAGGCTGCCGCCGGCCGCTCGGATGAACTGGGCCGGCAACTGCAGAAGATCGTCGACACCCTGCGCGAAACGCCGGGCTGCGATTCCTACCTGGTCGACCGCTGCCCCGAGGACAGCCACCGCTGGACGGTCAGTGCCCGCTGGCAGTCGGAAGCGGCGATGCAGGCACATTTCACCCGGCCCGAGGCGCAGGGGTTTATTGACTTGATCGATAGTCGGTTGGCCAATAGTGTGGATTTCAACAGCTTTCCTATTGTTTAAAAGCAAGATCAAAAGATCGCAGCCTTCGGCAGCTCCTACAGAGATCGGTGTAGGAGCTGCCGAAGGCTGCGATCTTTTGATTTTGGGGATACTTGAATTGGTCACCTGGTCTTCTCGAATATTGGCCGTTTGAATGCCCTGCCCTGCGGACTACTGTGATCAGCAGCCCCAACCCTCACAGGTAATCCGCCATGAAAGCCCTGCACATCTTCTCCGCCGCCCTCGCCCTGAGCCTTTGCACCCCGGCCGCTTTCGCCCACGACCCGTCCGAAAAAGTCACCGTCCTGCAAGACCAGATGCTGAAAAACGCTCCCGGCAAAAAAGCCATGATGATTGAGGTCGACTACAAGCCCGGCCAGTCTTCCATTGCCCACAAACACGATGGCACCGCGATGGCCTACGTGCTCGAAGGCGAAGTCATCTCCCAGGTCAAAGGCGAACAGGCGATTACCTACAAGAAGGGCCAATTCTGGTACGAACCTGCTGGCTCCGAACATCTTGTCTCGAAAAACGCCAGCAAAACCAAACCGGCCAGGTTGCTGGTGTTCATGGTGCTGGCCCCGGATGAACAAGTGTTGATCCCGCTGAAAAACTGATGGATGTTTAATCAGCCATAAATAAAAAGGCGCAAATCGTTGATTTGGGCCTTTTTATTTCCCGGCGCAATTAACCGTCTCGGGTTACAGCAAATAAAACTATTCAACGCCAAACAAGACAGCAAATTGTCAGCTTACTTACAGCTTGGCGGGTTTAGTCTGAATTTACGGTCGTCAATGACGCCCCCTCAAACTTTCCGACTGATGTTGTTTCACGGGAGAAACACCATGAAACTTGCCTTTGCCAGTACCTTGGCGATATCGGTTTTAGCCTTGTCCGCCTGTTCAGTACCGACCGCGCCGAAAGCGGTTTCATCCCTCGACACGCTCTTCACGCAACCGGTAGGTCGCAGTAGCGCCGCCCAAGTGAAAAGCGGTCCCGGCGTATCGCTCGGCGTGGTCTACAGCCCGAGCACCCAGACCAACCGCGAATACCTGCGCGACTACCAGGCCAACGCCGGCACCGGTTTCGGCCAGAGCCTGCTCGTGCAGCCGATCCATGACGCCTATGTTGCCAGCTCGAAACCGGACATGGCGGTGAATTGGGTCAACGCGTCCCTGCAACGTCAGTTCGGCTCGGTGACGGTGTATCCGGACATGCAAAGCTTGCGTGCGGCCGGACCAGATGTGGTGGCGATCGTCGACACCCACAGCCAGTTGATCACCTCGCGCAGTTCCGACATCAAGGCCGATGTCAGTGCCGATTTTTATGATGCGCGGTTGAACTATATCGGTACGGCGCAAGGTTCGGAGGCGCGAGAACTGGCGCCAGTGTGGGCGGACTTCAAACGGTCGGAGGAGATTGTCGCGGATATTAATCAGCAGCAGGATGTGCAAGTTCGGGCACTGCAGAAGTTTGACCAATCGCTCAACAATTTAGTCGCGCGGCCGGCGGACAACGTGTCGATGCTTGATAACAAACAGGGTCAGAAGTTGTATTGATATAAAGGGCGTCATCGCGAGCAGGCTGAGGCCTACAGGAGGTACACGTTTCAAGCCTGCTCGCGATGGCGCCGCCACATGCCCCCCCCACTCGACATATCCCCACATGCAATCCTTTTGGACTTCATCAACACGCCCCATTAATGTTCATTGGCGAATGCAAATCAGGCATTCGAACTTATTCAACCATCGCCAAGGATCGGACGATAATATGAGCAACAACCAGGAAAAATCCTTCATTGCAAAAATAACCTGTAACAACGCGCAAATTACGTTCTTCGATAAACATCCTGCAACTGAAGAACTCCAGGGGTCGGGCAATCTACTGACTACAACCCACGCCTACTCCAGATTGCAATTCATGGCGCGATATCAAAACAACGGCGCCCCCATCCCCGATGTCGTGGCTTACTTCCGTTGCTACGGCGACTATTACAACATTCAGATTCGCAGCAGCCTGTATTTCGGCCATTTTTTCAGCAAGAACAACGACCGCATCCTCGGCGCATTCCCGCCAGCCGGTGGCAACACGACTTCATTCAATCTTCTGAACAACGAACGCAAAATCATTACCCTCGACAACTTGCAAGGCAATCAGGCAACTGTTTATCTGAAGGCTCAAAACGCCGGCATCATCAATAGACAATTGCGCGAAAACCCTCACGTTTACACTTATGGCGATGCGCCGGGCGAGTCGGTGACGTTCACGCTGGAGATTCTCGAGCGTAACGTCGATTACCCGACTTCTACCGTGCCGTACGCCTAAACGCGAACAGCGCCTTCAGTAATCAGCGAGCAATAAAAAGCCCCGGCATCTCACGACACCGGGGCTTTTTCATTCAGCCACTACTTACGCCAATTCAAGCTCGGCATTCGCAGCAACAGCAGGCACTACCGCTTGCCCGCTCAACGCCAGGTCCAGCAGCTCACGGTTGGCCACGGCATACATGGCGTAGTCCGTGCCGCTTGCCGCACGGATTTCCACCAGCATGGCGCGCCAGCGCGAGATCATGCTTTCGTGCTGTTCCATCCACAGCGCCAGGCGTGCTTCCACGTCTTGAGTGCCGTCGCCCTGTTGCAGGACGGAGATGGTGATCGCGCGTTGCTGCCAGTCGACATCGTCACGGAACGCTTCACGGGCCAGGGCTTGCCAGTTGTTTTCAACCGGCAGTGCGCTGATCTGTTGCAGGTACCAGGTGATGTCCAGCGCACTGCCCACGGCGAAGTAGGCCTTGGCCACTTCGGCAGGGTTCTGGCCAGTCACGTCGGAGGCTTCGATGATCGGCAGCAGCGTGTACAGGTGCGAGGTGCCCGCCACCATACGCGCCAGCAATTCCGGCACACCGGCTTCGACGTACGCCTGATAACGCGCCTGCCAGTTTTCACGGATTTCGCCGCTCAGCAGTTCGTCGAGTTTCAGGCCCAGCTCTTTCAGGTGCGGACCGAAATGCGCGACGTCACGGGCAGCGTTCTGCTCGTTGCGGCGGGCACGCAGGAACCAGCGCGTGGCACGGCGACCCAGACGCATCAGCTCGTCCATCAACTCCAGCTGCACATCAGCGCTGACTTGGTAGTCCAGCGCTTCGATCTGACGGAACCAGTGCGGGAGATGGAAGATGTCGCGCACGATCACGTAAGCGCCAGCGACGTTCGCCGGGCTCATGCCGGTCGACTCTTTGAGGCGTTGAACGAAGGTGATGCCCATGTGGTTGACCAGGTCGTTGGCGATCTGGGTGCTGACGATCTCGCGCTTCAGACGGTGACGACGCATGGCTTCGGAGAACTTGCTGACCAGAGTCGGCGGGAACGCCGTTTCCATGTCGCGGGTCAGGTATTCGTCGTCCGGCACCAAGGAGCCCAACAGCTGCTCTTTGAGGTCGATTTTGCTGTAGGAGATCAGTACCGACAGCTCAGGACGGGTCAGACCGTGGCCTTCAGCGATACGCTCGGCCAATTGCTCTTCGGTCGGCAGGAACTCGATGGCACGGTCCAGCTTGCCACGGCCTTCCAGATCGCCCATCAGACGCTTGTACTCAGCGATGCGCGCATAAGCGCGACGCGCCGCCAGGGACAGGGCCTGAGTCTGCTTGTAGTTGTTGCCCAGCACCAGATTGCCGACTTCGTCGGTCATGCTCGCCAGCAACTGGTTGCGTTGCTTGTCGGTCATGTCACCGGCCTGAACCACTTCGTTCAGCAGGATCTTGATGTTTACTTCGTGGTCGGAGCAGTCGACGCCACCGGCGTTGTCGATGAAGTCGGTGTTGGAACCGCCGCCATTCAGACCGAATTCCACACGACCCAGTTGGGTCATGCCGAGGTTACCGCCCTCGCCCACGACTTTGCAGCGCAGCTCGTTACCGTTCACGCGCAGTGCATCGTTGGCCTTGTCGCCGACATCGGCGTGGCTTTCGGTGCTGGCCTTGACGTAAGTACCGATACCGCCGTTCCACAGCAGATCCACTGGTGCCTTGAGCAAGGCGTTCAGCAGTTCGGTCGGGGTCAGTTTGTCAGCCTTGATGTCGAAGCGTTCCTGCATCTGCGGGGAGATTGCGATGCTCTTCGCGCTGCGCGAGAAGATACCGCCACCTTCGGACATGATGCTGGTGTCGTAGTCGGTCCAGGCCGAACGCGGCAGGTCGAACATGCGCTGACGCTCGACGAAGCTGGTCGCCGGGTTCGGATTTGGATCGATGAAGATGTGCAGGTGGTTGAAGGCAGCGACCAGTTGCAGCTTGTCGGACATCAACAGGCCGTTACCGAATACGTCACCGGCCATGTCGCCGACGCCGACAACAGTGATGCTGTCTTCTTGAACATTGATGCCGCGCTCGCGGAAGTGACGTTGTACGCCGACCCACGCGCCTTTGGCGGTGATGCCCATTTTCTTGTGGTCGTAACCGGCCGAACCACCCGACGCAAACGCGTCACCCAGCCAGAAGCCGTAGTCGATGGCGATGCCGTTGGCGATGTCGGAGAAGGTTGCAGTGCCCTTGTCCGCCGCGACCACCAGGTACGGGTCGTCATCGTCGTGGCGAACCACGTTCAATGGCGGTACCAGCGCGCCGTCTTTCAGGTTGTCGGTGATGTCCAACAGGCCGGAAATGAAGATGCGGTAGCAGGCGATGCCCTCGGCCGCGATCTCGTCACGGCTGCCGCCCAGTGGCAGACGACGCGGCAGGAAGCCGCCCTTCGCACCCACTGGCACGATGACCGAGTTCTTCACTTGCTGGGCTTTTACCAGACCGAGAACTTCGGTACGGAAGTCTTCTTCACGGTCAGACCAGCGCAGACCACCACGGGCGACGTTACCGAAGCGCAGGTGCACGCCTTCAACGCGTGGCGAGTAGACGAATATTTCGAACTTCGGCACTGGCTTCGGCAGTTCAGGGATCGCGTGCGGGTTGAACTTGAAGCTGAAGTACGACTTGTTCTGGCCGTTGGCGTCAGTCTGATAGAAGTTGGTCCGCAGCGTGGCTTTGATCAGGTCGAGGTAACGACGCAGGATGCGGTCTTCGTTGAGCACCTGAACGTCGTCCAGTGCGGTCAGAATCGCTTGTTCCAGACGCAGTTGCTTGTCTTCCAGATCGTCGTCGCTGAGTTTGCGCGCCAGATAGAAGCGGGTCTTGAACAACCGGGTCAGTTCGCGAGCGATGTCGGTGTGGTTGTTCAGGGTGCTGGCGATGTAACCCAGATCGAAGCCCAGACGAATCTGCTTCAGGTAACGCGCGTAAGCACGCAGCAGCGCCACGTCGCGCCATGGCAGGCCGGCGGTCAGTACCAGACGGTTGAACGCATCGTTTTCGGCGTCGCCGCGAACGATGTGGACGAAGGCATCCTGCAGGGTGTCGTTGAGTTGCTGGATGTCGAGATCCAGGCCTTCAGCGGCAGTGAACGCGAAGTCGTGAATCCAGAACTCGCGGCCATTGGTGTGACGCAGGCGGTACGGGAATTCACCCAGTACGCGCAGGCCGAGGTTTTCCAGAATCGGCAAGACGTCGGACAGCGCCAGCGGGGTGTCGGCGTGGTACAGCTTGCAATGCAGTTCGCGTTGGCCGGAGACCTGGCCGAGCGGCTGATAGAAGCTCATGACCAGCGGATTTTTTTCGTTGAGGCTCAGCAGGTGCTGCATGTCGACCACCGCCGAATGCGCAGCAAAACGCTCGCGGTAGCCGGCCGGGAAGCCTTTCGGGAAGTCGGCCAGCACGTTGGTGCCGTGGGCTTCGCCGAAGCTTTCGACGGTCAGTGCGGCGTAGTCGTCCTGCCAGCTGCGGCAGGCTTGGACGACTTCTTTTTCCAGCAACACCGGGTCGATGTCGAGACGGTTTTTCGGGTCGACACGCAGGATCAGCTGCACGCGCGCCAGAACAGACTCGGAGAAGAATGTCCAGAATTCGCAATCGGAAGCCTTCAGGCGCTCCATCAGCACTTGCTGGATCTTCTGGCGAACTTCGGTGGAATAGATGTCGCGCGGCACGTAGGCCAGGCAGTAGCAGAAACGACCGTACGGGTCTTTGCGCAGGAACACGCGGATCTTGTTGCGTTCCTGGATCTGCACGATCGACATCACGGTGGTGAACAGCTCGTCGACCGGGGTCTGGAACAGGTCATCACGCGGCAGTACTTCAAGCACCTGCGCCAGTTCCTTGCCCAGGTGAGCCTTGGACTGGAAGCCGGAGCGGGTTTCGATTTCTTCGACCTTGCGGCGGATGAACGGGATGACCCGCACGCTCTCGCCATACACCGAGGAGGTGTACAGGCCCATGAAGCGGTGTTCCTTGATGACTTTGCCGTCAGCGTCGATTTCACGGATCGACACGTAGTCCGGGTACGCCGGACGGTGCACGCGGCTCGGGTGCGCAGCCTTGGCGAACGACAGCAGGGTCGGTTCGCGCAGGTAGTTCACCGCATAGTCTTCGATGCGCAGGTCATCGTAGGTCAGGCCGGTGCGCAGCAGTTTGGTCAGGCCGAGGAAGGAGTTCTGGTCGTACTCGATATGGCCGCCATCGGCCTGATCGGTGACCACGAATTCTTCGTAGCCGAGGAAGGTGAAGTGGTTGCCCACCAGCCATTCCAGGAAGCTTTTGATTTCGTTCTTTTCGTCGGCATCGACGGCAAACGCGCTGTTGTCGAGCTGGGTGAGGATGTCCTGCACCTTGGCTTTCATCGGCTCGAAATCGGCGACCGCGACGCGGACTTCACCGAGCACCTGTTCCAGCTCTTTGCTCAGCACATTCAGTTCGGCCGCGTTGGCGCAGCGGTCGATTTCCAGGTACATCAGCGACTCGTGCAGCACGCCTTCGCCGGTGCTGCCTTTTGGCAGGATTTCCAGCAACTCGCCCTTGCTGCCACGACGTACGCTGAGCACGGTGGTTTGCAGGGTATGGATGCTGTAGCCGCGGCGGTTCAGCTCGGTACGGACCGAGTCGACCAGGAATGGCAGGTCATGGTGCAGGACTTCGACCGCTGTGTGGGTCGACTGCCAGCCATGACGCTCATAATCGGGGTTGTAGACGCGCACTTGCGGTTGCGCGTGATCGAAGCGCTCAAGCAGGCGCCACGCAGAGAGAGTACAGCCAGCGAGGTCGGAGAGGCGACGTTGAGTCAGCTCGTCCAGGGAAATGATGCCGAAGAATTGTTCAGCGAACAGCGCCACTTGTGGCAGTGCCTGTTCACTGATGTGCTGCGCCAGTGCCGCTTGCAGTTGGTGCTGGAAGTCGGCTTTGCTGGCTGCGGTGAAGAACGCCATCTGTGGTACTCCGCTTAAGCTTGTTATTGATGGAAAGCGTCGCGTGCAACACCCCTTTCGGGGCTTGTGTCGCCCTGTTCCTGATTCTCGGGCAGAGGAAACAGGGGGACAGGTGGGTGAAGCTGGACGGGACACTCAGGTCACATTCACCTTCCATAGAATGAGCATCTGCAAAAGCGACTGCCAGCGGTGCCGACAATGCCTTTACGGGTGCTCATCCGTTGCGCAGCTTAAAGGGTGCGACAATGTGTCTGCTTGCGGTGCTGCGACATATTCGGTCATTGGCACGTAAACGAGGGCTTTGGCATCGGTAAACACTAGCAGTCGTGGCGCAAAACGCCGGGTTGCACGCCCGTATTTACGGGACATCCGTCCCAGGTGCAGACCTTTTGCCTTTACATATCCAGAAACGAAAACGCCCAAGGCCGTTCTATCGACCTTGAGCGTGGCATCGGGTTCAGCGCCCGCGGTTGACGCGGATCAGTCGGGTAACTCTTCGTAAGCGCGAAATTTGCTCACGGTGGCGCAGTCGTAGCACTGCATTTGCAGGGTCAATTTATCCATGCTGGCGTCGATGTTGTTAGAGTCGCACTCGCGGCAGAACAGCTGCGGATGGTCGAACTGCGGCGCGGCGATCGGCGAGCCCGTGAGAAACCGAGGCACAAACTCGTCTCGCCAGAACAGCCCCGGCGACTTGGAAAAACCGGCACCGCTGTCCTTGAGCACGACGTCGTAAAGCAGGCGGGTCATGGCCGGCTGCGGCACGCGCGAATCGCGGTAGCTGTCCTTGCGCCAGTTCTCCGCCAAGGCCAGTTGCGCAGTGCTCTGCATGTTGCGCGGAATCGTGTTGGAGGCGTGGGTGCGGCCCTTGGAGTTGCCGGTAGCATAGAAGTGCGCGGCACTTTTCACCGCCACTCTGGCGAAGTAGTAGATCTGGCTGACCGAGAAATTCTGCAGCAAAGTGCCGATCACCGAGTCGGCGCGGGCTTCGGCGGTGAACGCCATACCGACCTGATTGGCCAGCAAGTGAACGTATTGAATCGATTCCTCCCGCGCGAGCCTGAAGATCAATGCGTACAACTCACGCTTCCATCCTGGCAGCACAGGCCCGGACAACTCTTCGTATAGCGCCAGATAGAGCGTATCGCGCGTGCAGCGCACGCCTTCGTCCAGCGCGACGTTGGCTCGCCAGAAAATGGTCGAATAAGTGCTGATGCTGAAATCGTCGGCCCGATTGAACGCCCGAATGTCCGATGCCGTATCGACCTGCAAGGCGCCCGCCTCGTGAAGACCTTTCACCAGTTCTTCACTGAAAGTGTCAGTGGACGTGAGCTTTTCCCCTCTGAGTTCAACATCAAGCGCGGCAATGCGTTCGCGTTCGCGTTCGCCTGCGCCTTGGCCGCCGTCATCCAGTAACGCCAGCAGAGCAAGTTTTTGCTGGAATCCAAGACTGGTAAAGGGCACCGGTGGGCTTGGCGTGCCGTAGCGCATGGCTAAATCACTGCGGTCACGTTCGGCCTGATCGGCGATTTGCTGTTTGCGCAGCCGGACGCAGGCATCACAACCACACACATTGCGTCGCGAGCCAAAACCGGCGGTGAAGTATCGATGCTCGCAATTCACACATTTGTAAGCGCTGCGCAGGGAAATCGGGGTACCGCGGGCGGGGCGGCGCATCCACATCGGCAAATCGCAATACGGGCATCTCAAGTCGGCGCTGACAATCGGCGGCAGTACTTTCAGCACACTGCGTACGGTGTCCGCGAGCTTGTACTCGGCGATCAAGTCAGCGGTTTTTTCGCCATTGAGGTAGCGCTGGTAAAGCGCTTCAACCTGTTCTTCGGACAGATGCCGGATTTCTTGCGCCCATTCGAAATACTGCTTCATCAAAAGAGATCCTTTTTTTCATGTTGTCCATCGCACTCCCTTGCGCTTGAGCAGTAAAATCTGACGGGAAAAATTCGCCAAAACAAGCGAAAACACGTCTAACTTGCGCCATCTATCGCCTTTTCCGGAGTCCTACGAGGCCGCTAGACAATTCGTACCCACCTTGAAGAAATGTCCTTAAGAGCATGCCTTGGCTCAAACGATGTGCAGCAGAATTTTCCTCAGGCTGGCAAAATCGGCTTTTTTGCGCACCGTCAGACGCGCCCGCCCAATCAGGAACTCCCCATGCAAATGACCACCGCCCTACTCATCGTCAACCCGTGCGATGACGAAGAAGACAACATGGCCATGCTCTGCTGCCACAGCGACAACGGCGATATGTTCCTGATGAGCCGCTATCCGGACGAGGATGAGCTGGAGATTACGCTGGATGGCGAGCCTTCGACCCTCGACGGTGTGAAAGTCACCCTGACCAAGACTCTGTTGAAGATCGAGATAGCGGCGGCGGATGCCGATGCGTTGAATGGGGATGATGTGCTGGAGATCAGCTTTAACCCGGATATGGTGGATATGGATGAGGTGGTCGAGACCCTGAAGAACATCCTTGATGGGACGGGTACGTTCATTAACGAAGTTTGATTGCGTCTGGGCTGGCCCCTTCGCGAGCAGGCTCGCGCCCACATTGTCGGATGTACGCCGCTCAAAATGTGGGAGCGAGCCTGCTCGCGAAGGGGCCCGAAAGAACACTGCCACTCTCCGGCACTACAAAAATCCAACAAATCCCCCAGTCATTTCCCGCACTTTGCGCAAAATGCCGTTAGTCGCCACCCCCCACGATGGATTAAAGTAACGCCCCCAGCCCCGGCGTTATCCGAACGCCTGTGGCCACCCCTTTCCAGGAACAGTCACCGATGGAACATCGTGAAGCGCTGCTGGCGCTGCGAACCTTTCTTTCAACGCAGATTCTCGGCCAGGAAAAACTCATCGAGCGTTTGCTCATCGCCCTGCTCGCGGACGGCCACATGCTGGTCGAGGGCGCGCCGGGTCTGGCCAAGACCAAAGCGATCAAAGAACTCGCCGAGGGCATCGAAGCCCAGTTCCATCGCATCCAGTTCACCCCCGACCTCCTGCCGGCCGACATCACCGGCACCGAGATCTATCGTCCGGAAACTGGCAGTTTCGTGTTTCAGCAAGGGCCGATCTTCCACAACCTGGTGCTGGCGGACGAAATCAACCGCGCCCCGGCCAAGGTGCAATCGGCGCTGCTCGAAGCCATGGCCGAGCGTCAGGTCAGTGTCGGCCGCAGCACTTATGAGCTATCGCCGCTGTTTCTGGTGATGGCCACGCAGAACCCGATCGAGCAGGAAGGCACGTATCCGCTGCCGGAAGCGCAGCTCGACCGTTTCCTGATGCACGTGAAAATCGGTTTCCCGGACGCTGCCGTCGAACGCCGCATCCTCCAGCAGGCCCGTGGCGAAGCGCTGAACGGTGAAACCAAACCCGAGCGCCGCGTCAGCCAGCAGGCGATCTTCGCCGCGCGCAAGGAAATCCTCGGTCTGTACATGGCTGACGCAGTGGAGGAATACCTCGTGCAACTGGTCATGGCCACGCGCAACCCGGCCAAGTTCGACCCGGAAATGGCCGAGTGGATCGCCTACGGCGCCAGTCCGCGCGGTTCGATTGCTCTGGACCGTTGTGCCCGCGCCCACGCCTGGCTGGCCGGTCGCGACTTCGTCAGTCCGGAAGACATTCAAGCGGTGCTGTTCGACGTGTTGCGCCACCGCATCATTTTGTCGTTTGAAGCCGAGGCCGCCGGCATCGATCAGGATAGGGTGGTGCAGCGGATTCTCGACGTCGTAGCCGTCGCTTGACCCCGATGAACGCCCCCCAGCCTTCCGAACCCGGTATTCGCGTCAGCCTCGCCGAGCTGATCGAGATGCGCCACCGCGTGCGCGAAGTGCAGCTGTTTTCCACGCCAAGTCAGCGCAGCCCGCTGATCGGCCTGCATCACTCGAAATTCCGTGGTCGCGGCGTCGACTTCGATCAGGTGCGGGTCTATCAGGCCGGCGACGACGTGCGCACCATCGACTGGCGCGTGACGGCGCGCACGCAAGAGCCGCACACCAAGCTGTTCCACGAAGAGCGCGAACGGCCGATTTTCATTATGGTCGAGCAAAGCACGCGGTTGTTTTTCGGCTCCGGGCTGATGTTCAAATCGGTGCTCGCGGCGCAAGTGGCGGCGCTGATCGGCTGGGCCGCGCTGGGTCATAACGACCGCGTTGGCGGGCTGGTGTTCGGCGACAACGAGCACTACGAAATCAAGCCACGGCGCAGCAAACAGAGCCTGCTGCAATTGCTCAACCGTCTGGTCAAGGTCAATCAGTCGCTGCACAGCGAGCGTGAGCCGGATCGTGATGCGTTTGGCGTGGCCTTGCGCCGTGCCCGCGAGGTGCTGCGGCCCGGCAGTCTGGTGATTGTCATCTGTGATGAGCGCGCGCTGTCCGACAGCGCCGAGCAGCAACTGAGCCTGCTCTCGCGCCATTGCGATCTGCTGATGCTGCCGCTGTCCGACCCTCTCGATCACGCCCTGCCCGCCGCCGGACTTTTGCGATTCGCCCAACGCGGCGCGCAACTGGAACTCGACACCTTGAATTTCGAGCTGCGCCAGACCTATCGCGCCCAGGCCGAAGCACGCATCGCCCGCTGGGAATTACTCGCGCAAAAGCTGCGGGTATTGCTGATGCCGCTGAGTACGCAAAGTGAAATGGTCGAGCAGATGCGCGAATTCCTCAATCCGCAGCGTCCGGGCAAAAGTCGATGAACGGCCTCGAACAACTGCAACCGCTGATCTCGCCGCCACCGATTGCCTTCTGGCCGCCGGCGCCGGGCTGGTGGCTGCTGCTTCTGTTGTTGCCGCTGCTAGGTTTCGCCGCGTGGAAGCTGCGCCGCTTCATTCCCATGAAGAAACGCCCGATCGTGCGCGCCGAACAGCCACTCGACCCGGTGCGCATTGCCGCCCTCGCTGAACTTGCACAAATGCCCAAACCCTACGACGGCGCCCCGGCCGGTGCTTGGCTGCAGCAACTCAACGGCCTGCTCAAACGCCTGTGCCGCAACCACTATCCCTACAGCCAGAGCCACACCCTCAACGGGCGCAAATGGCTGGCGTTTCTCGACAACCGTTGCCCGGCCGCCGGCCTGACGCGCTGGATGGTGCTGGTCGAAGGCGCTTACAAACCGGAATGCAAACTCGATGACAAAGCCATCGCCGGCCTGACCCAAGCGGTCGACACGTGGATTCGCAAACATGTTTGAGTTCGCCTGGCCGTGGATCTTTGTGCTGGTGCCACTGCCGTGGCTGATGCGCCTCGTATTGCCAGTGGCCGACAGCGGCGAACCGGCGCTGAAAGTCAGTTTCTTGTCCGACCTCGAAGGCCTCGCCCGCCGTCGCGCTCGCGCCAATCTCCCCGCATGGCGCCAACAAGCACCGTTCATGCTGTTGTGGCTGTTGCTGCTGACCGCCGCCGCTCGTCCGCAATGGCTCGGCGAGCCGCTGCCGATTGCTGCTAGCGGCCGCGATCTGCTGGTGGCGGTGGACGTGTCCGGCTCGATGGACTTCCCCGATATGCAGTGGCAGGACGAAGAGGTCAGTCGCCTGACGCTGGTGCAGCATCTGCTCGGCGATTTCCTTGAAAGTCGCGATGGCGACCGGGTCGGCTTGATCCTGTTTGGCAGCCAGGCCTATCTGCAAGCGCCGCTGACCTTTGATCGCCACACCGTGCGCGTCTGGCTCGACGAAGCGCGCATCGGCATTGCCGGCAAGAACACTGCGATCGGCGACGCCATCGGTCTGGCGCTGAAACGCCTGCGCATGCGCCCGGCGCAAAGTCGCGTGCTGATTCTGGTGACTGACGGTGCTAACAATGGCGGCGAAATCGACCCGCTGACAGCAGCAAAACTGGCCGCCAGCGAAGGCGTGAAGATCTACCCGATCGGCATCGGCGCCAATCCCGAGGACAGCGGCTCAACCGGCCTGCTTGGCGTCAATCCGAGCCTGGACCTCGACGAACCGGCACTCAAAGCCATCGCCGAAGTTACCGGCGGGCAATATTTCCGAGCCCACGACGGCAAAGAACTGCAAGCGATCAAAGACACCCTCGATCAACTCGAACCGGTGATCCAGCAACCGACCCAGGCCCGCCCGGCCCAAGCCTTGTATCACTGGCCTTTGGCGCTAGCGCTGTGGTTGAGCCTGTTGCTGGTCGCCCGGGAACTGTGGCCGGACAACCCGTTGCAACGCCTGTTCACCAAAGAGCTGTACCTGCAAAGTCCGCTGCCTGACTGGCGCGAGCGTCTCAAGCGCCTGCGTCTGCGGAGGCGCCGATGATCGCGCTCTGGCCGCACTGGTTCCGTCCTTGGTGGCTACTGCTGTTGCCGCTGCTGGGCTGGCTGATCTGGCAACTCTGGCACCGGCAGAAACGCGCCGGGCGCTGGCAGATGATTTTGCCACCAGCGTTTCATGCCACGCTGCTCAGTGGCGGCAATGGTCGCGACAGCAAACTGCCATGGGTCGCCCTCGGCGTGGCTTGGTTGCTGACCATTCTGGCCCTGCTCGGACCGAGCTGGGAGCGCGTCGAACAGACCAGTCAGAAGCCAGCCGATCCCTTGGTCGTGCTGTTGGAGTTGACCCCGGAAATGCTCGCCACCGATTCGCCGCCGACGCGACTGGAGCAGGCGCGTCGCAAGCTCTTCGACCTGTTGCAGGCGCGCAGCGATGCGCAGACTGCCATCGTCGTCTATGCCGGCAGCGCGCACACGCTGGTGCCGCTGTCGGATGACCTCGCGACGAGTCGCAATTTGCTCGATGCACTCAAGCCTTCGTTGATGCCGGAAAGCGGTCATCGCGCCGATCTGGCCGTGAGTAAAGCGCTGGCCCTGCTGAAACAGGGTGCGCTCGGTCAGGGGCGGATTCTGTTGATCGGCTCGTCGCTCGATGAAGAAGAACGTCAAGGCATTCGTCGCGCACTCAACGGGCAATCGACGCAACTGTTGATGCTCGGCATCGGCACCGCTGAAGGCGCACCAATCGCTCAGGAGGACGGCAGTTTCCTCAAGGACGAACAAGGCGCGATTCGCGTGCCGCAACTCGACAGCCCGGGCCTCGCGGCTTTCCTCAACAGCGTCGGTGGCGAATACCACCCTGCTCGCCTCGACGAAGCGGATCTTGGCGCGCTCGGCCTGCTCAACGGACCTCGCAGCCTGCGCGACGATGGCCAGACCGTACGCCTCGATACCTGGGCCGATCAGGGTTACTGGCTGCTGTTGCCGCTGTTGCTGCTCGCCGCCTGCGCCGGGCGGCGTGGCTGGTTGTTCTGCCTGCCGTTGTTGTTTTGCTTGCCGCAGCCCAGCTACGCTTTTGACTTTGAGGATTTGTGGCTGCGCCCCGACCAACAGGGCCTGCATTTGCTCAAGCAAAAGCGCCCGGTCGAAGCCGCCCAACATTTCGAAAATCATCAGTGGCAAGGGGTGGCGTTGTACGAGGCCGGCGACTACAGTGGCGCCGCCCAGCGCTTCGCCGAAGGCAGCGATGCCCGCGCCCACTACAATCGTGGCAACGCCTTGGCGAAAAGTGGTGAGCTGGAAGCGGCAATCGACGCCTATGAACAGGCACTGGAACTGCAACCGGATTTGCGTCCGGCGCAGACCAACAAGGCGCTGGTGGAAAACCTGCTCAAGCAGAAAAACACACCACCGCCCGCCGAACCGGAAAACAAACCGAACGAACAGAGCCTGCCCGGCGACGAACCACCGCCAGCGACCACACCGCCACCGGCGGTAAAAAGTGAAACCCAGAGCGAAGCGCAACCGAGCGAATCGGCCAGCGAACCGCCACCGACCACGCCGCCGCAGCCAGGCCCCAACGAAGTGCCGGGCAGCGCCGAGGAAGAACAAACGGACACCGTGCCGACGCTGCGCCCGAGTGAAGACAACCTCCAAGGCGAGCAACGTCAGGCACTGGAACAATGGCTGGGCAAGATCCCGGATGATCCGGGCGAACTGCTGCGACGCAAATTCTGGTACGAACAGCAACAACATCAGGATCAGGAAAACACTCGATGACCCGCTTCACCGCTCTCTTGCTGCCCCTGCTGCTCTGCACGGCCACCGCCCACGCGGCCGAGCTGACCGCCAGCGTGGATCGCAGTCGCCTGAACTCCGGCGAGACGGTCGAGCTCACCCTCGAGACCAGCGACGTCACCCAGTTCGGCAAACCCGACCTGACCGCGCTGGAAGCGTTGTTCGAAGTGCGCGGCACGCGGCAGGTCAACCAGCTCAACACCCTCAATGGCGACAACAGCGCGACCACGCGCTGGATCATCACCCTGCTGCCCAAAGAGAACGGCAGCGTGGTGATCCCGCCGCTGCAACTGGGCGACGCGCAGAGCCAGCCGATCACCGTGCAAGTGGTCGAAAGCGATACCCGCGAGAACCAGAACAGCCTTGATCCGGTGTTCATCGAGGCCAGCCTCGATCAGTCCAGCGTGTATGTGCAGGCACAGGCAATTCTGACCCTGCGTATCTACCATTCGGTGTCGCTGTACGACGACAGCAGCCTGACCCCGCTGCAAATCGCCGATGCGCGCATCGAGCAACTCGGCGACACGCGCACCTACGAAAAAGACCTCAACGGTGTGCGCCATGGCGTGATCGAAATGCGCTACGCGATCTACCCGCAACACAGCGGTTTGCTGACCATCGCGCCGCAGACCTTCAGCGCCACACTGGTCGACACGCAGCCGTCTCAGGACGCCAATGCGCAGGGGCCGAAACCGGGCAAGCTGATGCGCGTCAGTTCTTCTGAAATCCCCCTGACCGTCAAACCCAAACCCCTGACCTATCCGGTCGATGCGCCATGGCTACCCGCGCGTAGCCTGAGCCTGAGCGAAAGCTGGAACCCGGAACCGGAACACACGCAGGTCGGCGATTCGATGACGCGCAGCCTGACCCTGAAAGTCGAAGGCCTCGCCAGCTCGCAACTGCCAGCGCTGCCCGCCACCGACGTCAACGGCCTGCGCCGCTACCCCGATCAACCGGTGCTGAGCAACCAGAGCACCGACCGCGGCATTGTCGGCAGCCGCGAAGAACGCGAAGCGCTGGTGCCGAGCCGTAGCGGCGCCATCGAATTGCCGACCGTGGACGTGGTCTGGTGGAACACCTTCGAAGACCACCTGGAACACAGCAGCCTGCCCGCGCGCACGCTGCAAGTGGCCAACAACCCAAGCCTGCAAGTCGACACCCCGACCGGCAACCTGCAGCCGAGCATCGTCGATAACGATGTGTTGTGGTGGTGGAAACTCAGCACCCTGATCCTCGCCTGCACCACCCTCCTCGGCTTCGGCCTGTGGTGGCGCGCACGCTGGCAACCGGCAGTGCATCGCGCCGCCCAAACCGGCCCGAGCCCGCGCACCTTGATGGATGACATCAAACGGGCGAGTCAGGCGAATGACCCGCAAGCAACGCGGCAGGCACTGGATGCGTGGGCGCGTCAGCAGCCGGAGACACTGGCGGACATGGCGGCGCGGTTTGTGCCGTTGTCAGATGCGCTGGATGGGTTGAATGGTGCGCTGTACAGCGAGACGGGGCAGCATTGGCAGGGTGAGGATTTGTGGCGGGCGATCCGCACGATTCCCGCGGCGGAACGGGTGCAGGATCCGGTGGGTGACAGCGGGTTGCCGCCGCTTTATCCGAAGTAAAAGCAAAAGATCGCAGCCTTCGGCAGCTCCTACAAAGTGGGTACGTATCCCCTGTAGGAGCTGCCGAAGGCTGCGATCTTTTGATTTTGATTGAGGTAGGGCGGTAGGCGGCACGCACTCAAGCATCGACTTCCATTTTCAATTTTTCTTTGAAACTGAGCACTTCCGAAAGAGGTACGACCCATTCGGAAATCTTGTCGCCATCTTCGTTAACCACCTCGCGCTCACCGACGTAAGTATTGACATCGTCCCCATTAAACCCGGGAACAACGTCGTCTAGAAAAACCACACTATTCTGAATGTGAACAGACTCTCCAACAAAATACAAAACCCAAACCATCAGGAAATTTGCCAACTCTGGATCAAGCATTGAAGTGACCAATACAGAGTGCTGTCTCCTTTCAAGACCACGGCAAAGCGATGAGTACCAACTGCTCAAGTATTCCTGCCTGCCCCAAAAGGAGATCGGAGCAAAGAAGCTTTCCTCTTCGTCACCCAGTCGGATCAAGCCACGTAGAGCTTGGACTCCAAAGTGCTCGGAAGGCTCTTTCTCCAGCAAGATTTCAAAGCTCATTATTTAATCCTTCACCCAGTTCAAATCTTTATCGTATGTACCGACACGTCTACCCTTTTTATCAAACACTTTCCATCCACCCGTTACGTTATGCCCATCCACGTCTGGCGTTATGTATTTTTTTCCATCAAAAAATACCGGTTGCCCATGAGAGTCGAATGGAGCTTTTTGGGGAGGAATGCGTCGATCGAATCCTAAACGCGCAGCAGCCTCCTTGAATTCGGCTCCTCTTTTGAGATCTGAAGAGCCACCACTGGTATGGCTTTCACCAGACCGGTCGCGAACAGCCAAAACTCTACTGCCAGCTTTGATACCCAGCGATTGCAGCTCACCGAGAACCGCATCGACCAAAAAGCGTGCCGCTACAACGTTTCCGTCACCATTGAAAGGATGTTGGATTTTATCTTCTTGATGGGCTGCCTTGCCTTCCGTATTTAGCTCAATCACTTCACTTTCAGGTACACCAAGGAAAAGCGCCGCCAGTTTGACAGCGGCCTCATCCTTGTACTGTTCAATCTTTCCATCCGTAGCGGCGTTAATGGCAGCGTTGAGCGTAATGGTCAGCATGAATTTCAGTGGCCCCATTACAGCTTGCGCTGCAACGGCAATCGCTTGAACCTGCTCAAGAGGTAATTTATCAGCGAGCAGCAGTACATCCTGCAACTGACCGAGGGCTTGCCTGCCCATTTTGATTCCTGTCCCCTCTACAAAAGAAGGGTCAAGATAAACGACGTCTTTTTTGCCGCCACTGCCGTCATCTTCAAGGCTGAACGAACAGTCCCCTCTGGTGACACACGACTGCACTTCCTTGTCATAGTTCTCCGCCAAGTTGGCGAAGTTGCTCAAGCCCTGGAAGATTCCTGCATCCAGCGATTTCAAATCGGAAGGATCGAAGCCTCGGCGAACAAGATTTTTCGCGACATCCAGTGCCTTCTCGTCACCCAGACTCTCACGGGCCAATGAAGGCACGTCATCAATGTCAAGTCGTATAAGTGCGATTTCTGCCTGTACGTTTTTTGCGGCATGCACGGCAAAAAGCGCTTGGTTGAGCAGCGTTTTATGAATGTTGGTAACGTTATCGCCCCATCGCTCGAGTGTCTCTAACGGATGGCTAACGGCATCAAGGGAAGTATCGCTTACATACAACGTCGTGCGATGTTCCTCATCCTTGGTGATCTCATACGCTTTGTTCACATCACGATTGAGTCCCGCCGTGGAGTCCTGGCCGGTAGCCTTGTCGTTACGCACGACAATCTGACCTTCACCCACGGTGGCATTCAGCGTCTGCTGACGATCCTTGTCGTACTTGTAGCCCTCCACGGCCCAGCTGTTTTTGCTCTCGCCTTCCATGCCCTTGTTCGGCTTGTCGGCTTGGGCGCCACCGCCCCCGCCATAACTGCCGCTGACATTGAGGTAATAACCGTGCTCGTTATCCTTGCCGGTGATATTGCGGTAGCCGAGGGTGTCGGTGTCGAGTTTCAGGTTGCCGTTGTCAGCGCTGATCACCGAGCCATCGAGTTGCGTATGTTTTTCGGTACGGATGTCGACTTTGCTTTTGCCACTGATAACAGTCTGATTGTCGACCCAATTGGTTTTACCGTTGGTTTCGCCATAACCCAGCGAGCCGCTGACGGTTGCGCCGAAGCTCACCGCAACCGTCAGGCTGGCGTCGAACTCCTTGCCTTCGACCTTGCCGGTGTTCGGCACAGAGGTCACGGTCAGGTTTCGACCGACATCACCGATGACTTCGTCGCCACGCAAAGTCGCGCCAGCGATATTGGTATCGCGACCGCTTTCGAAGCCCAGTTTGTTGCCGGCATACAGATAGGCTTCTTGCTGCTTGACGCCCTCACGGTTGAGATCGCCGATGCCCACATTCGCCGAACCATAAACACCGAAGCCGTCCTGGCCGGCGATGATGCCGCCCTCCGCGCCCCAGCTACGCCGATCGTGCGAACTCTCGTAGGCGTTTTGCGCCGAGAGAATGTTCAAATCGTTGCCGGCCTTGAGGGAGATATCCCGCTCGGCGGTGGCCCGAGTACCGATCAGCGTCAGATCGTTTTCCGCGTCAAGGTTGATGCTGCCACCGGCGTTCAACTGACTGGCCGTCGAGGTGCCCTGCGTCGATTTGTCTACAGTGCCGGCATTGCTGACACCTACGCCCAGTTTGAAACCGCCGGTGGTGCCCCCTTTGACGCCGCCCTTGCTCTGGGTCGAATGCCCGTCGCTGCTTTCCGAACCATGCGCAACGTCAAAGGTGATGTCCTTGCCTTTGACGTTGATGTCACGGCCGGCATTGAACTGGCTACCGCTGACATTGACGTTATTGCCAGCGTCCAGCGAGATGTCATTGCCTGCAGAAAGCGTCGACGGACGTTGAGTGACCGACGTCTGAGTCTGGCTTGAACTGACGCTCGATCCACCGATATGTCCGTCAAATTTCGGTCCACTGAAGAATTGATCCAGCGTATCAACCGACTTCAGAACACTTGAGCCTTTGCTGACCCCATCCTCACCTTTGCCAGTGCCTTTGAGGCCATCCATGGTGTTGCCGATGTTGTAGGCCGTGGTCACGGTGATGCCGTTGCGCTTGATGCTGTCACGGATAGTGACTTCGCTTGCCTCTTCCTTGGCATCGATGTTGATGTCGCGATCAGCCTTGAGCCGGATGTTGTTCTCGGCGGTCAGATCGGAACCTTGCTGGTTGATGTCGCGACCGGCGTTTACATTGATGTTCATCCCCGCATCGATGGAGCTGCCCGCTGCGGTGTAGCCCTTGCTGTTGACGCCATGTTGAAGGGTTTCGCTGCCAACGAACGTGGTGAAGGCATTGCTGTCGATGGTCTGTTTGATCCCGACGCTTTTGTCCGTCTCCCAAGTATTGCTGCGCTGCTGATCGATCGAGGCGACTACATTGACATCGCGGCCGGCATCGAGCGAAACGCTGTTATCGGCACTGACTCCACTGCCAATGACGTTGATGTCGCGAGATGCATTGAGAATCGCATCGTGCCCGGCATTGACCTGGCTGCCAATGCTGTTGGAACTGACGACTTCACGTCCGCCATTGTGCGAGGCACCGACGGTAATATCGGCTCCCAGCCCCGGAGTACCGGCAAAGACACCAATGGTGTCCTTGAGCGACATACCCAGTTTTTTCTTGTATTCCTCGGCTCGGCTGTACGCTTGGTCATCCGCAGACGACAGGGTGATATCACCCTCCTTGTCCACGAGACCCGCATGCAGTTCAGCATCATTGTCGGCATTGACTTCACTGGCGTTCAGACGAACATCGCGTCCTGCCAGCACCACGGCATCATGCCCGGCGTTCAACTGGCTACCGACTTGAGTAACAGCAGTCTGTAAATGGCTGCTGCCACTTTTCGACAAGCCGAATGTACCGGTCTTGGTTTTCTTGGTGTAGGAGCCGGATTCTTCTGTAGCGGAAAGCACAGCCACATCGTTGGTCGCACCGACGACGAGGTCTTTGCCGGCGTTCAATTGACTACCGATGATGGTGACATTGCGCCCACCATCCAGACTCACGGCGCCGTCTTCGTCCTTGGACGAGTTGACGGTCAAGTCACGTCCAGCCTCGATCACGGAAGCAACGTTCTCGCTCTCATAACTTTCTGTCGTGGTGGTTTTGCTGCGCCCGAACGAGCCCTTTTTCTTCTTGTAGTAATAAGAAGAACTTTCGTCTTTGGCCGAGGCAACGGTGATGTCCTGAGCCGCATCGAGGCTGACATCTTCCGTAGCCTTGATCCGACTGGCGATGATGCCCAGATCGTTACCCGCATTCAGCGCGATATCGCGTCCGGCGTTCAATACCGACGACTGTTGCGTGATGCTGTGAGTTTCGTTCGCGCGCTTCTTGCTGCGCGAGACGTAGTCACTCTCGTCGGCGGCCGAAGTAATGACAATGTCATGGCCTGAATCGACGCTGAGATCGCGCTTGGCATCCAGCCGACTGGCCACAATCGCCACGTCACGATCAGCACTGATCGACAGATCCCGCCCGGACTTCACTTCAGCGCCGTGCTGAGTGATCGTCTGATTGAGGTAACTGCCGCCACGAGCATCAGTGCTGCGATCCTGAACCGAGGTGATGTTCACATCGCGATCAGCATCGAGCGTCATGTCCCGGCCGCTTTGCAGAACGCCGCCGATGTTGTTGATGTCTTTACCGGATTTGATCGTCAGATCATTGGCCGCTTCAATCCGCGCAGCGTTATCCAGATAGTCACGGTGGTACACACTGCCACCGCGGCTGACATCGACACTGGTCACATCACGCTGGTTGATCACGCTGCCGTTGGTGGCCGTCAGGCTGACATCCTTGCCCGAGATAATGCCGCCGGACTTGTTGATGATGTCGTTGCCGGCCTTCAGCGTCAGGCGTTCGCCGGCCTCGATCAGACCGGTGTTGGTGAGGTTGTTACCGGCTTCGGCCGACAGGTTGTTGGAGGCTCGCAGCGTGCCGGCGTTATCGAGGTTGCCGCCGGCGATCAGAGTGACGTCGCCGCCCTGAATCAACGCCCCGTTTGGCGCCAACCGATTATTCGCCTGCGCCAGATACAGCACCGGCACCAGCACTTTTTCGCCGTTCACTTCGTGCTCTTCGAGCCAGACGATGTCGTGGGTCAGTGCCGCCACTTGTTGCGCGGTCAGGGTGACGCCCATCGACAGGTTGAGCTGATCCTTGCTGGCGATGGCGTTGTTCATCAGGTACTTGAACATGCCTTCGTCCGAGGTCTGGCCGTCGATGAAGCGTTGGCCCGTGCGGGCGACCACGGCCTGCTGCACCATGCGCTGTTCGAACAGGCCATCACCCAGGCGCTTGGCGCTGGTGTCGGGGTCGTAGCCGAGCTTGCCCAGCAGATAGTCCGAGCTCATGAATTGCTTGAGGTTGGTCAATACCGGGTTGGTTTCGATCAGGTATTTGTGCGGGTTGGAGCGCACGCTGGTGTCGGGCAAACCTTGTACGCGCGGTACGTCAAAGGAAGGGCTGCCACGGCCAGGCACCAGCACACCGACCGGACCGTCAGCAGCGGTTGCACCTACGTTGAACTGAGCCGTTCTGTCGTTGAGATTCAGCGACGCGGCATCACTCAATGCCAGATCGCGTTTTTTCATCGAGACTGGATCGTTCTTGTCGATCTGGAAATCGGTGGCATGTCTGACCGGCATTCCGGTGGTATGTCCAGAGGATGCAGCCGTGATCGAGCCGATTGCCCAGTCTTTGACCGGCGAGATCGCTTGTTCGCTGCCGTCCTTGCGGCTGAGGCGGAACAGACCGTTATCGCCGGTTGGCAGGGTGAAGCCCGGCAAAGCCAGTGGGTTGACCTGTTGTTGGGCCAGGTCTGGAGGAAGCTGGGCGTTGATGCGAATGACCGGAATAGTCGCTCCGGCATTTACGCCGGTCTTCGGAGCGTTCTTCGCCACGGGGGCGAAGTTGGTATAGGCCTGCAAGGTACCGTTTTTGATGGTCGTTTTAGCATTGACCTCCACTGCCTGGCCGGCCTGGATGATCGCGGAGGCTCCACCTTTGCTTGTGTAGGTGATACCGCCACCGGGTACTAGCGCATATCCCAGCAGTTTCGCCGGAACTGGAACGTCAGGGCCTTGGCCGAAGAAAGGGTTGAGTGTTGTTTTTGTCTGATTGCCGCGGGGAATGCTACCTAGCCCGCAACCCTGCCAATCCTGCCCGCCGCACGAATAGAACGAATACTCATGCTCGTACTTGGAGTTTTTTTTCGCATAAGCCGTGACCAGGCCGGTGACGTCATCAAATAGCAAATCGAAATCACGGTTTCTGGCTTCGTAGACTAGGGTCTTGGTATAGCTTCCGGATTCCAGCCCTGTGTTATCAAACGTGTCGACGTCGAGCTTGATATTTTTCCCCGCTGAGAACAGCGAAGCGAAGTTGGAAAAATTGCCGACGGTTGCGTTTACATTGCCGCCAACGGAGACAACAGCCTGCTCGCCACTGATTGTCGACTCTGACTCGTATTGTTCCTCGACGAAGAAATTCATCCACTTGCATTCGCCGCCAATGCACTGGTAGGTGATATCACCGGAAACAAGCTTGTCCTGCCCCAAGACGCCTTCGGTCTTGTTACTGAAATTGCTGGCTGACAACGAAAAGTCACCGTCCACATTGATCGTGGCAGCCCGGTTGTTAACGTTGTTCGCCCGACCGCCGTCCATGCCGGTGATCGTCAGATTGCCAAGGCTGTACACATTGCCGTTCTGGTTGGTGAAGTCATTGAGCAGCAGATTCATATTGCCGCCGCTGAAAATCAGGCCTCGGTTATTCACCAGATTTGCAGTCCTGATCGTCAGATCCTGCGCAGCCCCCAACGTACCGGTGTTGCTCACCGCACCGGCGTTGATCGTCATCGCATAGTTTGAAGTCAGTCGTCCGCCGGCATTGTTCAGCAGGCCACCGATGTTGAATGTGCCCTGCCCGCCACTGCCAATGCTCGAAGCGCTGGTCAGGCCCAGTTGCGCAGCATTGAAGGTCATATCACCCAGGCTGCTGACACGACCATTGCCGCCGTAGGTGCCGCCCAGTTGCATGTCCATGCTGCCGTCACTGGCAATCAAGCCCTCGTTGGTCCAGTTGCCACCACGCCCCACCAGTTGATTGGAAGCCAGCAACTGCCCGCTTTCCGTCTGCACAAAATTGCCGACATTCACCGTCAACCGCCCGGCCTGAATCACGCTGCTGTTGGTCCAGCTGTCGGCGTTCAGTGTCAGGCCGCCACGGGTCACCAGCGAGCCGCCGGCGTTCATCACGTTGGCGGTAGAGATGCCGAACTCACCCAGCCCGACATGCGTCACCGAACCGCCGGCGTTGAGGAAGCTTGGTGCAGCGAGGGTGAAGTCAGTGTTGGCGGTTTCCACCAGACCGTTGCGGTTGTCGAACAGGCTGCCGATCTGGAAGTCGGTTTTGCCGCTGGTGCCGAGCGCGCGCAGTTTGCCGCCCTGGTTGTCGAGGTTGGCGGCGCGAATCGCCAGTGTGCCGGCGCTTTCGATCAGGCCGCTGCGGTTCGTCAGATTGCCGTCGACACCCAGCTCGATGCTGCTGCCGCTGATCTGGCCGTTGTTGTTGCTCATCAAGCCGGCGATGGTTTTCACCACGCCTTTGGCATAGATCCCGCCGCCGCTGTTGTCGAGGGTGTTGCCGCCGGCGTTGAGCAGGATGTTGCCGGTGTTGGCGGCGATCCGACCGCCGTCGCTGTAGATACCGCCGAGCGCTTGCAGGTCGAGGCGACTGCCTTCGATCTTGCCGCCCTGGCCGTTGCGCAACACGCCGCTCAGGCGGGTTTGCAGCAGACCGTTGAGGCTTGAGAGCACCCCGCTACGGCTGTTGAGGCTGGCGGCGTTGAGGGTCAGGTCGCCGTTCTGGGCGATGATTTTGCCGCCCTGGTTATCGATGGCGCCGCTGCCGGTGTTTACGGTCAGCGCGGTCATGCTTTGCACCGCGCCTTTGGCGTTGTTCAGTGCGGCGGCGGTAATGTTCACGCCGGCATCGCGGCTGGAGAGCAGGCCATCAGCGTCGTTGCGCAGCGTGCCGCCGGCGGTGAGGTCCAGTTGGCCGTTGGCCGATACAGTGCCGCGCTGGCTGTTGTTCAGATCGCCGCTGGTGAGCAGGCTCAGCAGGGTCTGACTGATCAACTGGCCGCCCTGGTTGTCGACGCTGGCGGCGCGTTTGATCAACAGCGTTCCCGTGCTGCCGAGTGCGCCATTGACGTTGGTCAGAGCGCCGAGCAGATCGAGGGTGACGCTGTCGTCACCGACCAGACTGCCGCTGCTGTTGTTCAGTGGGCCGCCGGTGAAAGTCAGGGCTTTTTTCGCCATGACGTTGCCGCTGCTGTTGTTCAGGCTGGCCGCGCGGATGTCGAGGGTGTCACCGCTTTTGATCAGGCCACCCGAAGCGTTGCTGATTGCGCCGCCGGTCATGCTCAGGGTTTGTTTGCCGTCACTGCTAACGGTGCCGGCGGTGTTGTCGAGACTGGCGGCCGTGATGGTCACTTCGCCGAGGCCACCGATGCCACCCTTGCTGTGGTTGAGCAGCGCGCCGCTGAGGTCGATGTTGACGTTGCCGAGCTGGCTGGAGATGGCGCCTTCCAGGCTGTTGTCGAGGGTGCCGCCGCTGAGGCTTGCGCCTTTCCAGCCGGAAACCAGACCGTTCTGGTTGTTCAGATCGACCGCCGTCACGGTCAGTTGATCGTTGCTGATCAGGTTGCCGCCGCGGTTGTCGAGGCGATTGCCAGTAAGGCTGAAGCTGTTGACGCTGGAGATTTCGCCCTGCTGGTTATTCAAGTCACGCAGGGTGGCGATGCTCAGCACGCCTTTGCTGTTGATCACGCCGTTCTGGTTATTCAGGTCGCGCAGATGGGCAATGCTCAACCCACCTTTGCTGCTGATCACACCGTTCTGGTTATTCAGATCCTGCGCGGTGGCGCCCAGATCCATATTCAGCCCGGAAACGCCGACCAGCGTGCCGCCCTGATTGTTCAGGCCGGTGCTGTTGAGGGTCAGTTGTTGCGCGGCGCGGATGCTGCCTTTGTTGGTGTTTTTCAGCAGGCCATCGACAGTCACCTCGATGTCGCTGTCACTGAGCAACACGCCGCCATCGCTGTTATCCAGACTTTCCGCGCGAACCTGCAATGCCGCAGCGGCAATCGTGCCTTTGATCGAGGTCAGTGCCTTGGCGAGGGTCAGCGTGAGTTTCTGGTTGCTCAGCAATTGACCGCCGCTGTTGTCCAGCGACGTGGCGATCAGTTCGAAAGCCTTGTCGCTGGAAATCTCGCCGCCACGGTTGTTCACGTCGGTGAGGTTTTTCAGTAGTAACTGGTCCGGCGCGTTGATCACGCCGCCCTGATTGTTCAGCGCGCCACCGTTCAGATCGACGCTGACGGTGCCGCCGCTGAACAGTTTGCCGCCCTGCTGGTCGAGCCCCAGGACATTGGCGTTAAGGGTCTTGCCCGCGCCCAGACTGCCACCGCTGTTGGTCACCTGAGCGGCACTGATCTCGACGTGGTCATCAGCGTAAATGCTCGCCTGGCTATTGTTGAGTGCACCGGTGCTGATGTTCAGTTTGGTCTTGCTGCTGATCGCACCGTTTTGCTGGTTGTCGAGTGTGCTGCTGTTGAGCGTGAAATCGCTGTTGGTCAGCAGTTTGCCGCCCTGGTTGCTGACGGCGCCGCGCGTGTTGACGGTAAGCGCTTTGGCGCTGGAGACCGTGCCGCCATTGTTATTGAGACTTTGCGCGGTGATCGCCAAAGCGCCTTCGTTGACGAGGCTGCCCTGTGCGTTGTTCAGATCCCCGGAAAGGTTGATCGCGAGGTCTTTCTGGCTGGTCAGACGTCCGCTGTTCTCCAGCGTCTTGCCGCTCAGCGTCAACCCGCTGTCGCCGGACAGCAGGCCTTTATTGCGGTTGATGACGTCGTTGACGGTCAGCGCCAGATTGCCTCCCGCCAGCATATAACCGCTGTCGCTGTTATCCAGCCACGCACCGATCAGGCTGACATCGCTCTTGCTCGACAACTCGCCGCTGCGGTTGTCGACGCGGTCAACACTGAGCTTCAGCGCATTAGTCGAACCGATCAGGCCTTCCTGACGGTTATCCAGACTGGCGGCGGTGATCGTCAGGCCGTTGTCGGCGATGACCACACCGTTCTGGTTATCGAACATGCCGGTGACGCTGAAATCAGCATCACCACGCGCGCGGATGTCACCGCTGCTGTTGTTCAAACTGTCGCTGCGACTGTCGAGGCTGGCGGAAGCGATCAGGCCTTTGACGTTACTCAGGGCGCGTTCGATGACCAAGGTAAGTTTTTCGTTACTGAGCAGTTTGCCGCCGTCGTTGTTCAGGCTTTGTGCGTTGATGGCCCAAGCCTTGGCCGCAGAGATTTCGCCGGCGCTGTTGTTGACGTCTTTAAGGTTTTTCAGCAACAACTGGCCCGGCGTATGGATGTTGCCGCGCTGGTTGTTGAGCAGACCGTTGTGCATGTCCAGGGTCAGGTCGCCGTTGCTGAACAGCTCGCCGCCGTCCTGCGCCAGCGAAGTCACCGAGACTTCGAGTTTCTGCTGACTGCCGAGGCTGCCGCCGGAGTTGTCCAGGTGTGCGGCAGTCAATAATAGTGAGCCATCGGTGGCGATACTGCCGCCCTGGCGGTTCTTCAACTCACCGGTAGTCAGAGTCGAATCAGCCTTGGCGCTGATGATGCCGTTGTCGCTGTTATCCAGACTGCCACTTTTAAAGGTCAGGCCTTTCTGCGAAACGATCAGGCCGCCCTGACTCAGCACGGAACCGCTGGCAGTCAGCGCCATCGCTTCAAGGCTCGACAGTTTGCCCAGACGGTTGTCGAGGCTGCCGGCGGTGAGGGTCATCTGCCCTTCGCTGCTGATCAGGCCTTGCTGGTTGTCCATGGCCTCGTCGAAGGTCAGCCCGAGCGTGTTCTGGCTGACGATGCGCCCGCCAACGTTGCTCAGGCCGATGCCGCTGAGGGTGCTCGCGCCTTTGCTGAAAATCAGGCCGTTGGTGGCGTTGATGATCTGCGCGACTTTCAGCGCCAGTGTGGTGTCGGACAGCACCTTGCCGCCATCGCTGTTGTCCAGGCGCGAACCGTTGATGTGCAAATCCAGCTGGCTGGACAGTGTGCTGGCGCGGTTGTCGATCTGCTCGACATTGACGGTCAGGGTTTTGAGCGAACCGACCAGACTGTCCTGATGGCTGTTGAGGGTTTTCCCGGTCAGCAGCAGATTGCCTTCGGCGACGAGTTCACCGTGTTCTTGATTGAGGGTGTCGATGTTGGCGTCGATATCGCCCTTGGTGGAAATCCGTCCGCCATCGTTGGTCACTGCTTTGGCTTTGAGGCTCAACAGGCCGGTCGAGGTCAGCAGGCCGCCGTTGCTGTTGTTCAGCGTATTGCCGTCGAAGGTCAGCGCCGTCTTGCTTTCGAGGCGGCCCTTGTCGCGGTTGTCCAGGTTGTCGATCAGCAGTTTGGCCGCCCGATCGGCGCGAATCGTCCCGCCGCGGTTGTCGGTGTTGGCGCTGCTGACGGTCAGGGTGTCGAGGCTGGAAATCTTGCCGGCGCGGTTATCCAGGCGCGTGGCCTGCACGTCCATGGCACCGTTGGCCTGAATCAGGCCCTTGCTCTGGTTGTTCAGTTGCTCGCTGATCCGCGTGGTCAGCGTGCCTTCGCTGGTCAACTGGCCCTGCTGGCTGTTGTCGAGCTGTTGGGCTTTTAGCGTGAGATTCTGTTTGGCGCCGATCCTGCCGGTGCGGTTGTTGATCGCGCCGAGGGCGCTGATGTCGAGCAGACGGCCGGCGCTCATCAGGCCGGCAACGTTATCCAGTGAGGTGACGTTGAGAACCGCGTCGGTCTGGCTGCTGAGTTCGCCGTTGCTGTTGATCAACTGGCCGATGTTGGCGGTAAGAATGGCGTTGCTGTTGATCACGCCCTGGCTGTTGAGCACCTGCGCGGCGTTGAGGTTCAGCGTGCCGTTGCTCTGCACTTTGCCGGCGTTGCGGTTGTCCAGCGTACCGGCGCTGATCGCAGCGGTTTGGCCGCTGAGCGTGCCGCCCTGGTTGTTCAGGGTTTGCGCGGTGTTGATGGTCAGGTTGCGGCTGGCGGTGAGGCTTTTGCCAGTGTTGTCGAGGTTCTGTGCCGTGAGGCTCAGATCGCCGCTGGCATTGCGGCTGCCGTCGGCGTTGACGCCGGCATCGATGACGCCGGCGTTGGTCAGTTGGCCGCCGGCGCTGAGGGTGAGGCTGTCGCGGGCTGCGAGGGTCTGGCGGTTGGTCAGGTTGCCCTGAGTTTGCACGTTGAGCGCGGTGCCGGCGTAGACCGGGCCGCGTGCATCGAGGCTGGCGGCTTTGATGTTGACCGCGCCAGTGGCCGAGGTGTCGGCCAGACTCAGTTGGCCATTTGCATCGAGCTGAATATCGCCGCCGCTGGCAATCAGTTTGCCGTCGAGCTTCACCC